>CAZKOK010000233.1:0-6555 GCA_964554355.1 uncultured Spirochaetia bacterium
CTGATATTCTTTCAGCCTCAAAAAAATCTCGCCGAGGTAATAATAGACTTCACCTATTGCTTCACCGTCCGGTGCAATCTTGATATAGTCTTCGAGATACGTTTCCGATTCCTCATATTCTCCGATTTTGTAATAAGCTTCTGCAAGAATATGTATTACTTTCCTGTGCTTGCCGTGACGGTTGAGAGCTGTAGTCATTTCCTTTATTGCATCATTATAGCGGCGTAATGCCATAAGACTCCAGCCCATTACATAATAGGAAACTACATCAGACTGTTCGGCAATTTCAGCCTTGCATACCTCAATGGATTCTTCATATTTGCCGTCCAGAAACAGCTGATATGCATCCGGCTTTTCTGTCTGGGCAAAAAGAGGGGTAACCAGAATAAACACCAAAACAGAAAAGAAAACAGCCATTAACATCTTTTTATGATTTAGATTATTCATTCTCAACCTCCCCTGCCGGAGACTGCATCCTGCAGATTCCGTTAAACTGGCATCCGCTTTCCATTATTACATCAGGAGCCATTATATCACCTACCACCTGGGCGGATGCGAACAGTTCCACCTTTGTATCAGCAGAAATATCGCCGATTACCTTGCCTTTCAGGGAAACACTATGGGCCCTTATTCCGGCCTCTATCATTGCGTTTTCACCGATATACAAATCACCGGATGCTTTAATTTCGCCCTTCAGATTGCCTTTTATCATCAGCGAGTCCGAAAACCCTATCAGGCCTTCAAAATGAATATCTTCGGCAAGTATCGTGGCAATCTCGTTTTCATTCACAGGTTCAATCTGGATATCAGACATATTAACTCCCAGTTGATATGGTAGCTACCACTTAAATACATGTCAAGTAAACTATACTTAAGCTGAAGCTATTATTATAATTACTTAAACTCCGGCAGTTTCAGAAACTGGCTGATGGATGCCATCAGTTTTTCTCTCATTTCCCTTGTATAGGGATTGTATTTCTGAAGGTCCAGAAAAAGCTGGTACGGGTCATTGCAGGTCTGCTCGACAATTTCCAGTATTTTTTTATACCCCAGAGTCCCTATTTTACTGGGCTTAAGATTAAGGTCATTAAGGACCCTTCCTATAAAATGGGTTATGCCCTGGGTATAGGCAGCTTCCCGGTCGTGTTCTTCCGGAGTCATTTCAATAACATCAAGTTTCATGTCACTGAAAAAACTCCTTAATGATTTTTCCTGTTCTTCAGTACATCTGACGGGCGAAAAGACAAGAGGAAGACCCCTGATTCCGTTTTTACCTGAATCAGGTCCGAACATCGGATGTGTGGCTATAATATTGACTGTTTCCGGAAGCTTTTCCTTCATCAGACGTACCGGCTCCATCTTTACAGAGCAGGTATCCATAACCAGACAGCCCGGCTTTACAGCCGGTGCCAGCTTGTCCAGAGCTGATTCCATTGCCGAAATCGCGACACAGAGAACAATCACATCGCAGCTGCACAATTCTTCGAAACTGCATAATGCCATCCCGGGCACATCCGGTCTGCTTGATCTTGAGTATCCGAAAACCTGAGTCTTTTTTGCCAGGGATCCCGCCCAGAAAGCCCCGAACCTGCCGAGACCGTATACGCCTAGTTTCATGGATGGAATATTACTTTATTTTATGATAGCGTACAAGTGGAACATAAATAAAATACACACTGATTTGAGCTGCTAATCCCCGTACCAGGCAGCGCGGATATCATTGACAAGTATTGAATTGAATTTATCCGGTTCCTCGAAAAGCGGGCTGTGGCCCGAAAAATCAAACCAGATAAATTTTTTAAAAGGTGCAGACAGATTTTCATAATATCTGTATGAAAGAACAGATGACACCTGATGGTCGTATCTTCCTGACATTAAGTAAACCGGGACTTCCAGCCGGTCAACCTGCTTCATCAGATTATATGTCATTACTTCGGCCCACATCTGTCTGACTGAAAATATCTCGCCGCGGAAATAATTAATGATATCTGTCAAGTTATATTCTTTTGATTTGAGAGCTGCATTAATCCATTCATTATAATTTGTTCTGCCGTACACCGACCCTCCAAGCTTGAGAAGAATTTCCCGCTGTCTGGCCAGTCTGTCAAACCAGTCAGGACAATTCTCAGGGTCCCAGTATGGCGCAGGACCGGTCATTGATTCAAGCTCTTTCAGATAACCTTTCCGGTTCTCCCTGCGGCTTTCGGAAAGGACAAACTGCCAGGAAAGCCTTTCACTTTCGGCCATGTCCGAGATCTGACCGACACCGATATAGGCATAAAGCGAATCCGGATTTTCAGACGCATACAATACACCAAGCAGGGTACCCCAGGAATGTCCGAGAAGAAAAATCTTCTTTTTGGAGAACTTCTCCTTCAGATAAGCGACAAGTTCTTCCGTATCGGAAAGGAACTGCCTGACATTCATCGTCTCTTCCGGAATACCCGAATGATATGATTTTCCGCTGCCCCTCTGGTCCCAGTTCACTACAATAAACTCTTTTTCCAGTTCACAGTTGTAGCGGTTAACCAGAAACATCTCGGAAGAACCTGGTCCCCCATGCAGGACCAGGAGAACCGGATTATCTCCGGATTCACCGCGGATACAGATTGTCTGTCTTATTCCGTCCAGCTCTATCTCTTCCAGAATTGCGATACTGCCTTCGACAACCTGTCCGGTATCATCGCGTATGGCGGGAGTGGTACCTTGACAGCAGGTAAATGAAATTACTGCTGCAAAAAGAAAAAGGATTTTTTTCATATCAGCTGACCCGAAATTATCATCTGCTATCTTTTCTTTCATACTGCAGGTTCCAGCTCAGTATCGAATATACAGCAAGGCTGATGCCTGCAATGGAAAAAGCATAGATAAAATTCTCAATCGCAGTATTCAGGACAGCAACATCCCAGATTTCAGTTTTTTTGAATATTTCTGCAGTCAGATGTGCCCTTATTATTTCAAGCAGGCTGAAAAAAGCAAAATTCGCCGCCAGGCCTGTCATGAACCTGCCGCTCTGGATCAGCCGGTGTTTCACTGCGCCTGTAAAAAGAAAGAATACGCCGGCGGACAGCAGTATGATGAAGGTATAAGTCCTGGAATAAAAAATGACGGCGGGAATGATGAAAACAGCGGCAGGAAAAATGAAGAACAACCGGGGAAGAAGCGTCACTTTTTCCACAGTGATTTTTTTTATTATTTCAAGAACGGAGACTGAAAGGAAAATCAACGCTGTCAGATAGAAGTACAGATACAGCGGAACTCCGAATAAAACAGCCGCACCGGTTCCCATATCCATCAGATCCAGTTTTGCAAAAAGTACAGACAGCACCCAGAAAAGCGGAGAAACAATCAGTACAGTTAAAAGCTGGTATTTCCATTTTTTGGGAGTGAGGTCTTTGTCTGCGAGGTTAAGGATTACTGCAGTGAGTATAAGCGCTGCATCGACAATGAACATTTCGTAATTTTTCATGATTCAGAATAGCATAAATTTCTGCCTTTGGCACATATAAATTTCCTCACGCGACGACGCTACGATTTCAGTGAATGCGGAATAGGCTTCCGGGAAAGATATTCGTCAGTGAAAACTTTATGATAAATTTCTCACAGAACTCACAGAGCCCGCAGAGTTTTTGATTTCAGCCATTTATCAATGGGATTTTCGGGTCTGTCCCCATTTCGGCTGCCATATTTCACTTCGTCTGTTTTTTGTTACTAAATTTTGGTTTTTCCGTATTATACTGCTAAAGAAATCTATTTATTTTCAAGGATGTATTATGGGATTAATTGTAATTCTGATTCTGATACCTGTCATTCTTATTCCGGCCGGCTTTATCAGCCATTCAAGGCGTATCGGGAAAAACCGTTATGAAATTTCCCAATTGAAAGCGGCAATCAGGAAGCTTGAAATCCGGTCTGAAAAATCTGCCATAGAAGAAAAGGCAGTGACAGATTCACTGGAAAAAATATCTACAGACAAACCGCTTCCAGTAGTAACGGAACGGGAAAAAAATTATATCAGGAGACCCGAAATTGCCGTTCACAGTGTGAGTGAAAAAAAAGAAAGCATCCCGGATACGACGGCTGTAAAGACAGGATCTGAAGAAAAGCTGCCTGTGAAGGAAACAGGAAAACCCGAAATACAGCCTGAAAGCAAACCTTCTTTTATAAAGCAGAAAAAACCTTCTAAACCTTTCTTACAAAAAAGTGATTTTCTTGTAAAGCTTGAAAAATTATTCATCGAAAACTGGATCGGAATTATCGGTTCACTCGTTATGGTTATCGGTATTGCATTTCTCGGAATTTATGCTGCTGTAAAACTGAGCGAAGTATTCCGGTTTTCCATAATATTTGGAATTGCGGCACTGCTTTTCGGGCTGTTTCTGTTTTTCAGAAGGAAGGAATTTTGGAAAAACCTTGCCCTGTGGCTGCGAAGCGCTTCTGCAGCAGTTGTGATGTTCGCTTGTCTTGGTGCCGGATTCATTCCGGGACTGCGGTTTATTACTTCTCCTGTTCCCGCAACCATGGTTCTTTTTACGGGAATCGCTTTGAACGTGGTTTTCGCTTTCATAAGCGCAAACCAGCTTTTTGCCGGACTGCATACCCTGTTCAGCCTTGCAGCACTGCTTGTTCTGAAACAGGATCCCGCAATACTTATGCTGGCTGCAGGTATTGCCCTGTGCGGAATAATTATCACCTTTATCCAGAAATGGGAATTTCATCTTCTTGTAACCATAAGCCTGTTTTTCGCTTTTACCATGTCATGGGTTTTCAGAAACAATCCCGTGCCTGTTGCCTGGACACGATATGCAACTGCGGCAGTACTCCTCGTTCATATTCCGGCAATACTAATTCATTACAGAAAAATGTTTTCAGACTCCGGTTTTTCAGTTAAATCCTTCATCATCCACCTGCTTAACTGGATTTATCTGACTGTGTCCCTGATAATGCTGTCCACTGGTTCCAGGTGGGACGCCTTCATTCTGTTGGCAGCGGCAGCCGGCGTATTTGTTCTGGCCCGTCTGGCAAAAGTCCGGAGAATCAGATGGCTGTATGTTACCGATACACTTGTCGCACAGAGTGTTGCATACGCCGCTGCCGTCGAATTCTCGGCGATAGTTCCGGACCCGGTCCTGATTACGGTAATCCTCATTATCGAAACATTTATTTTCTGCTCGGTCATGCTTGCTGAAAATGAAAAGAAACTTTATCAATTCGGACAAATCTGCCTGAATATTCTCGGGGTTTTATTCGGGGGGCTCTTTATTTACAAGGCATTCGACACCTGCGGGTATGAATGGGACCCGAAACTGCTGAATTTATCACTGCTTGCCATTCTGCCTGTACTTTCACAGATGCTGTTTTCACTGATACTGGAAGGAAAGCACAGCAGGATATTCGGGCAGGAAAGGAAATCCGGCTTTAAAACCATCCGCATAATTCCCCTTGCTGTTTTATCAGCGGCTTCTTGTAATCGCACGGTTATATCCGGGAGAAATACCTGATTCTCTGATCTGCATCTATTCCCTTCTTTCCATTTCACTGTTTTTTATTGTCAGGCCGCAGATTCCGAATAAAAATGCCGATAAATTTTTCCGGTACCTTTTCCTGCTGTTTGCAGCTGTGTCCGTTTATCCGATCTGTGTTGAATTACAGTTTACATCCTATTATGCAACTTTTATAAGCGCTGGAGGCATGGTATGGGTCCTTCAGGCTGTGTTTTTTGCATTTATGCATTATAAAGCAGGCAGGGAAGATCTGTCTGCATCGGGAAACAGGATTTTTACATTTTCCATATTCCTGTTCGGCTTCGGCTGTCTGGCTGAATTTATTTCCGGGTTTCCGCCGATGATTCTGGATACAGTATTCCTTTGCTGCACGATGGCTGTTTCGGTCTTTTTCCATTTGTTTTTCCAATCAAAAACCCCGGAAAAACTGAAGGAAAACAAACCCAATTTTTATATCCAGGGATTTGCAGCTGCATTCATTTTTCCGGTTCTGCTTTTGATCTTTCTGCAAAAAGTCTTTTACTCGGGTAATAAAACAAACCTTTTGCCATTCATATATGCCGAATATCTTGTCACTCCGGTCCTTGCAGCATTGTATATAATCAGAAGGAAATTCCAATCGGACGGGATGGGAATCGGTGTTATCGTATCTGCCTGCATTCTGTTTATAGCTCAATGGATAAACACAGCAAAAATGATTGATCCCGTTCAAATCCTGATTTCTGCCGGACCTGTATTTGTTCTTGCTGCTGTAATATGCATTTTTTCCGGGAAATACTCTTTCAGCATTGAAAAGGAAAGGTTTTTGAATTTCCCCGGGATTTATCTGGCTGTCCTGCAGACGGCATTCCTGGCATATTTTATTTTTAATCCATTATCAGTGATGGCTGCCGGCCCTGTCTGGATGATGCTGTCTGCAGCCTCACTTGAAATCTCATTCATTGTTCAGAGAAGAAAAGATAGTTCGCTTCTTAAGCGGGGTAAAGCCGATATTCATCTTCTTGTCTGCGGCTACCTGCTAATAGCAGCATTTATTGTCAGACATATTCTG
>CAZKOK010000234.1:0-6554 GCA_964554355.1 uncultured Spirochaetia bacterium
TTAGAGGCTCTTGCAAAACATTCGTTTTGCAAGAGGCCTTATATGAGGTCGAAATTTTAAATCTTTATAATATAAAGAGTTAAAATTTCTAAAAGTCTGCAAATTCCAAAACTCAGGAGTTTTGAAATTTGCTCGTTAATTTATAATTCTGCAAACCCGGGACCGGCCCCTGCGTAAACCCGTCATTTTTATCCGTTTGGCCGCGTACCTGTACCCTGAGTTTATCCGCAGTTATTATTTTCCTTAACATTGCGGTACTTCTATTTTTTTTACTACGGAGGTTATGCGGATGAAGACGGATGGGACGGTTTTTTTGGTTTGGATTTGTTTCTTTCCGGGTCTGCCCCCAAGAACTCCTGTTCCCGCAGTATTGTCTTCGGCGTTGCGTCGTCGCTTGGGCCTGACCGCCAAATCAAAGAATCAGTGTTCAGATGAGAAGCTTTCCCCTGAACCTTTATTCCTTCGAATCCAGTATCTCTCCCGGTATCTTCGAAATCAGCTTAACCAGTTCGTCAAACCGGAAATCGGCATCGAGTACTCCGAGCATTTTCCCCTTGTCATCGAAAATGGGAATTGCGGCCGTAAGGATCAGTTTGTGCGTGTATTTCGAGAAGAAAAGGTCCGAGTAATAGGGCTGGCCGGTTTCGAGTACGCGGACAAACCAATCGTGTTTACGAAAGTCCTTGTTTAAAAGATTGCGGAACAGGCCCTTTTCCCCGCGCTGGGTGTGCACCTGGCTGATCCGCTGCCCTTCCGTATTTGTCAGGGCCAGAAGCTGAATCGAGCCTTCACGGTGGATCACAGAGGTCAGCAGTTTTTCAATGTTTTTTTCCCCGGGGTTTGCAAGAAGAGGAGAACTTGTTATCTTTACTGCTATTTTTTCTGCCAGCTGAATGGCTTTTTTCCTGGCTTCCTCAAAATCCGATTCAAAAAGCGATGGAAGATAATGTTTTGTATGCGCCATCAGTTCTTCTGGTGATATTGATGTTGTGCGGCCGTTTGCATACTGCTCCATCGTCCAGCTGTATATGTGTTTGATTCCGGTATGTCTTTTTCCGACTTCTTCTTTTCTGCCCGAAGTTACTGATTCCACATTTTCATTGATCCAGCGTGCAATTCCGGACATGCCGGATTTGTCGGTAACCATCACATGCAGTTTCCTGTTCAGTATCTTTTCGGTATCGAATATGTTGTAGATTTCAGGGTTCTTGAGTATCCCGTCGGCATGAATACCTGCCCGGGTGGTATTGAAATCCTTTCCGACAAAAGGATAGTTTGATGGAATGTCGGCATTTATCGTATTGCTGAAATACCGGGCTATTTCTGTGATGACACGCGTGTCAATTCCCCTGTCGGATCCCGTCAGCTGGATGAATTCGATTACGGCTGCTTCAAGCGGAGGATTGCCCGTACGTTCCCCGAATCCGAGAAGTGAAGCGTTCAGCGATGAAATACCGTAAAGCCAGCTTGATGTACCGTTTATATGCACATGATGAAAATCGTTATGGCCGTGCCACTCCAGGAGCTCACCCGGGTAACCGAGCTCGTGCACAAAGGCGCTGGCCAGTTTCGGGACACTCCGCGGAAGGGCCGAGCCGGGATATGTGACTCCGTAACCCATTGTATCGCAGAGCCTGATTTTTACCGGGAGCCCGCTGTTCTGGCTTAGTTTGAGAAGTTCTTCGGCAAAAGGAAGAACAAAACCGTAAATGTCGGCCCGCGTTATGTCTTCAAAATGACAGCGCGGAATTATTCCCTTTTCGAGGGCCGCTTTTACTATTTCAAGGTATGAATCAAGGACTTTCCTTCTTGTCGTTTTCAGCTTCAGGAATATATGGTAATCTGATACTGAAGTAAGGATCCCTGTCTCTTTGAGACCGAACTGCTTTACAATTTCAAAATCATCGGCATTGGCCCTGATCCAGCCGGTTACTTCAGGGTACCTGTAATTGCGGGCAAGGCATTTTTCCAGCGCATGCTGGTCGCGTTTGCTGTAAAGAAAAAACTCGCTCTGCCGGATCACGCCTGTTTCGCCGCCGAGTTTATGCAGAAGATCATAAAGACAGAGGATCTGGTCCGGCGTATAAGGAGGGCGGGCCTGCTGGCCGTCGCGGAATGTGGTATCAGTTATCCAGATTTTTTCGGCAGGAGAAACCGGGGTAACCTGATTTGTGAATTTGATCTTCGGTATTTCGGAATACGGGAACTGATCGCGGAAAAGTTCCGGTTCCTTTATGTCCTGCAGTGCAAAGGCAGAAGACTCTTTAAGCATTTTCATAATGGCCTTCCTTTGAAAATATTAATTTTCTGGTTAAGGAATTTACAATATTAGCGGAATTTTGTCAAATTAATGTTTTTAAATATCCAAAAATAGTTGTGTTTTTTTTATAAAACTGATATTTTGCATTATCGGAGGGAAAAATGCCGGTTATTTTCAAGATTCTTGCATCTCTGACGCTTATTCTTGCTGTTCAGCGTTTGAGCAAAAAACTTCTGCCTGCCGTTGCTGCCGGCACCCTGCTGCTGGCATTCTGGGCGGGACATACCTTGAAATCATTTTTCGGTGTGATTGCTGACAGTTTTTTTTCCCGCGGCAGCCTGGACAATTACATGCTCCTGCTGATTATCTTTCTTGTTATCTGGCTTAGTGATCAGATGTCGAAAACCGGAGTAATGAAAGAGCTTGTCGGGGCTGTAAACGGGGTTTTTTCAAAACGCACTTCGATGGCCGTTCTGCCTGCCCTGATCGGGCTCCTTCCGATGCCCGGCGGAGCGCTTTTTTCGGCTCCGCTTGTAGACGACTGCGATGACGGTAAGGAAATCGAACCTCTTTTAAAGACAAAAATCAACTTCTGGTTCCGTCATATCTGGGAATACTGGTGGCCGCTGTATCCCGGTGTAATACTGGCCATGGACATAACCGGCCTGGACCCTCTTGTTTACATTGCGGCGTTTTTCCCGCTGACCCTGTTTTCGCTGATTACAGGTTTTGTTTTTATTCTGAGAAAGGTGAAAAAAGACAAAAAAGACGGTCCAAGGGATATGCGGAACCTGCTTGTACCGGTAATTCCGATCGTTGTGCTGATTATTGTATATATTCTGGTCCAGATACTGTTTCCCGGAATCAAGGCCGCCGGCAAATATTTCCCTATGTGCATCGGCATAATTGCCGCGATAATCTGTCAGCAGATAATGCGGCCCCTTAGGGGAAAGGACTGGTTCGGGATTGTTTTCAGCAGAAAGGCCCTTGTGATGGCCGTGATTGTCGCTGTCATACGGATTTACGGCATATTCATAGAAGCGCAGGTGCCCGGCGGCGGTTACCTGATTGAAGAGCTGCGCTCTGAAATGGCGGCATGGGGAATACCGCCGCTGTTTCTTATTGTCCTTTTGCCTTTTGTAGCTTCGCTTACCTGCGGAATAGCGGTAGGATATGTCGGCGCATCCCTGCCGATAGTAATGCAGCTGACAGGCAGCAATCCGTCGACGGGACTGCTTTTATCAACTGCAGTGCTGGCCTATGGGTCGGGATATATCGCCCTGCTGCTTTCTCCGGTGCATGTCTGCCTTATTGTGACTAATGAACATTTCAATACAAGTCTTTTGGCCAGCATACGAAGGATGCTTGTTCCGGCCATGGTCCTGTTTTCGATGATTTGCCTGTGGTCTTTTCTGCTGTGGGTTGTTTTTTAATTCAGAAAATCAGCCTGAATTCTAATATAAATTGCCGATCCGCATTTTACATAGATACACGTCATTTCCTGTGCCCAGAGATGTTTCCTGGCGGGCCGGAATTCCGTCGGGGAAACCAAGTTCCTGATGAATTTCCCCGCTAAACAGACCAGTAAGCATAATGTAGTTTTTCATGACAATCAATGAATCGCCGGATGCATATGGATCAGGCAAGCCTGAATTTCCGCCCAGGTACCTGACAAAAGGCCTGCCGTATACCGCAGAGGAACGCATATTGAATGCGGCCATAAAGGCGTTTCCCTTGTTGATCTGGATTCTGTCCGGCATAACACTGTAGATATGTTCAAACCCGATATACATACCTTCATTTTCGATAGATGCGGATGTTGTCACAGTGCCGCCAAGGTACATGATTCCGAATGGATCTGTCTTTATATCATTAAGAATGAAATTCGAATGTTCCGACCATATCCAGTAATAATTGGGATACATATCTGTAAGCGAGAAAAACCTGTAAATGAAAATTCCTGTATCAACGCCGAAATTATAATTCTCCCCCCAGCCGTTTCCGGAAGGCTCGGTCTGTCCGGTTGCCGAACCGGCAAGAAAGATTCCGTCGAATTCGCTTTTTTCCAATATAATTCTGCTTCCTGCAAAAGCGCCGCTTATGGCCATGGCAGCTACCGGAAAAGATAAGTCGTGTATATCAAATTCAAGTACATAATATTGAGGTAAACCTGTCGAAGGAAGAATGATTTCCGGAAAATCACCATTTACTTTGTCATACATGTTGAAAATGTCAGTGTACCATCCGGCAATTATCAGCCTGTTGTCATTTGTTATTACTGCATCGTCGATCATTGTCGTAGGTTCGGGATCAGCAGGATGTCCTGTGCCTTCTCCGAATCCGAAAGCAGCAAAGTCAATAATATTATGCTCATTATCTTCCCTGATGACAAAATCGAACCAGCGTCCTGTAAGAAAAGTCGGAGTTTCGCCGTCAACGTCTTCAATCAGAAAAGCGTCCCCTGCGGCAGGCAGTATTTTTTCAACATTGTTCATCGTAGTCCCCATGATGTATCTGAACCCCTCCTTGTCCTCGATTACCTTTTTAATCAGGACCCTGCCTGCTTCTCCGCCCGAAATATATTTCATGAAATGATAAACCTGTAGCAGATTGCCGCCCCTGCCCAGTTCAATTACGGCACCGTCATGAACATTCCCGTTTGAATGCAGAATTGAGTTGTCAGTTCCTCCCGGATATACTATATCTCCCGGATATACTATATTAAGCGCTTCACCGTAAGCTGCCTGGAATGATACTGAAAGAAGTATTTCATCCTGTTCTGTAATATGAATGTCATGAATCTGATCATCCCCTGCGGACTGAATAACGGCATACCAGATTATAACAAACCCGGGTGAGAACTTGACCAGAATAATGTCGGTATCTCCCAGGAACGATACAGAATTCCCGTCCGGCAGCGTGAATGCATTCCGGTAATGCAGCGCCATGTAAATATTGCCTTCACTGTCAGTTGCTGAAAGCGTACCGGGAGCCGAATAATTAAGGTTATTCAGGTCCGGACTGTCGTCTGCATCGGACCCCATCGGCAGAAAATCTCCGAAAAGGGGCACATCTGCACAATAATATTCATTATATACAGCCATATTTCCATTATTATCGGAAACCTGTACATTGAATGATGATTCAACCGTGGAATCATAATGCATTTCATATCTTAATCCGGCACCGAAATCCATCAAGACATAATCATACGGAGTAACTCCATTTTCGCCCCAGAAAGAAAAAAAACCGTTTATCTCGTTTTTATTCCATCTGTAGCTGAATTTACTCGGCGTATCTATTTCAAAATTACTTATTCCGCCGCGGTATCTGATTTCACTTTGAGAAGTATCATTGTCAGCCGCCTTGGGAATATCAATAACAGCAATACCGGGTCTCTGATTAATTACAAGAAAGCCGTTGTTTCCGGGTACCGGAGCAATCGTATCACCTGAAAGACCGCTGTTTACCCTGATGTGCGAGTCAAAGTCCTTATTGTCGCTGGCCGGATTTATAAAATCACATGCGGAAAAACACAGTATAACCGCAATAAGAATTAAAAGCTTTTTCATGTCTGTATGCCCCTGTATTATTAATGATATGCCTTCGGAAGGGAAAATTCAATGTTTTTTGCAATCATTATGCAATTTGAAATTTGATTTTTCTTACCGGAAAAGCAAAGAAAAATTGCTTTGTGACTATCCGAAAAGAAGGTAAGTGGGATGTAAAACCCTGTTTTAGATCTTGTTTCCGTTCATTACGAAAAAACTTTCACGATATTTAAAATTACCGGCAGTCATTTATGAATACCCCAAAGCTTGTGTTTTTGAATCAGCAGCCTTATTCCCTGTGTTTATTATTACGGATACCCCTTTTATTACCCGGACAAACCGGGATATAATCAAAGCCTGAAAGGAGTTAAAAATGACGCTGGTTTATATTCTGATCGGGTTTCTTCTGGGAATTATTGCAGGGCTGGTTTTTGTTTTTATTTCAATAAGGAACAGATCGTCCCTTGTAAGTCAGGCGGCACAGGCACAATCACTTAAGGTTATAGCAGAAGGCAAACTCGAACCTGTACAGAAACAGCTTGAACAGAAAGAAGCAGCCCTTGCAGAAAAAGAGAAGCAGGCGGAACAGCTTCAGGCTGAGCTGTCTTCTGTAAAAACACAGTTCGCAGCTCTTTCCGCTTCGTATGAAAAGGAAAAGGCGGCTTTTGGCGAAAAGCTTGATCTTCTGAATGAGGCAAAAGAGAATCTGTCGGCCCGCTTTAAAAATCTTGCGAATGAAATAT
>CAZKOK010000235.1:0-4017 GCA_964554355.1 uncultured Spirochaetia bacterium
TAATGGACAAGGACATGGATGGTATTATGGAATGCATCATTCATTACAGTAACGGGAAACCGGAAACAATTCAGGTCGACCTTAATGAAAACGGCATATATGATTATCTGGAAAAAGCATATGAAAATGGAACAATCTTTGAGAAAATGTGGGACATAAATGAAGACGGGACTTATGATATTGCAGAGGAAAAAAATGAAGGAGAACTTGTAAGGAGTTTTTCAACAGAACTGAATGGTAAATTTGATATTATAATGCATGTTCGTGACGGAAGAATTACAGATATTTACAAAAACAGTAAAAAGCTTAATCCCGAGATGGACCGCTACGGGCAGTACTGGATTGGAAAGAAAAAAGACATAAAATTTGCCGAAGACAGCCAGGGTATGGTCATTAACGGCAATAATCAGTATTATATATTTAACTATAACGGGATCAAATATATAGAGGTTTTGATTGAATAAATTATCCATAGTTTGTTTTGTCTTTTCTTTTTTCCTGCTTTTCGGTTGTCAGAGTACTGAGGAAAAAGACAGTGCTCCCCTGAAGGAAGTATTAATTGAAAAAATATATGAAGACCGGATTAATGGCGATTATCTTGATGCAGTCTGGCAGTGTGAAAAAAACAGACTCATCATGCCCGAATTCTCTCTTGAATTTGAAAATATAAAAAATGAAGTTATAAACGATATGTTTTCACTTCTCGGAAATCCTGAAAGTGAAGATCCGGAAAAAAATCTTAATATGTATTTATCACTCAGAAATATAGGTCGGGACGTTTCCGAATTTGATGAGGATAAACTGATTAATGCGTTCTCCGATTCACTTGCAGAAAAAAATCCGAAATCAGGTGAATGGTTCCAGCTGTTCCTTGCTTTAATGAAAGGTGCAGGAACTTCACCTGCAGATGAAGGGGAAGTTTCCTGGAAAGATATTATTGATTCTACTGTTACGGTTTATATGGACCGTGGGATTAAAATCGAATCAGGTTACGGTTTCAAGGATATAATACTGGGATCCGGGTTTTTTATTTCGGAAGACGGATATATCATTACAAATTATCATGTGATTTCAAGTAATGTGGACCCGGAATATGAAGGGTTCAGCCGGGTGTATATACGTCTTAAGGATAACAAATCACCAAAAATACCGGTAAAAGTTGCAGGCTGGGACCCGCTGTTTGATCTGGCTTTACTGAAAGCCGAAGTTGATGCCCCTGCCGTGATTCCTCTGGCAATTACAGAAAAACTGGATGTCGGTCAGAGGATTTATGCAATCGGATCCCCCGGAGGACTTGAAAAGACGCTTACTTCAGGAATTGTATCATCTGAAGAACGGCCGCTGCTTGAACTTGGGAATGTTATTCAGGTTGATGTTCCGATTAATCACGGAAATTCCGGAGGACCGCTGCTTGATGAAAACGGAAACCTTGTCGGTGTTGTTTTTGCCGGGGTTGAAGATTTTGAAGGTATAAATTTTGCGATTCCAGTAGATTATTTATACAGTAATCTGTACAAAATGGCCGCAGGAGGAGAATCTTCCTATCCGTTTATGGGCTTTATAACAGCAGAAACCGCGCAGGGACTTGAAATTATCTATACTTTCCTGAATTCTCCGGCTGAGTCAGGCGGTCTGAAGATAAACGATATTATTATTTCTGTAAACGATATTCCCGTTAAAACAATCCCTGATATGTTTTCGCTTTTATCATTATTCAGAACCGGAACGCTTGTAAAAATAAAAGTTTTACGGGATGAAAAGGAGATGAGTTTTATTCTTCAGGCTGCTGAAAGAATCAATGATCCGCTGTTTCATGCCCTTGATAACGACCAGATCCAGAATGTGCTTTATCCCGTATTCGGCATGCAGCTCAAACTTGTTGATAAAAACATCATGTTTAAAAGATTTTCAGTTACGCGTGTACTTACCGGGTCTCCGGCAGATGAAAGCGGGATTTCTGTTGATGATTCATTCAAGCTTTATTCATACAAGTATCTCGAAGAACAGAATGCAGTAATTCTTGATATTTCAATAAGAAAAAAAACCAAGGCATATCTTGATATCAGCATGAAGATTGGAACATATCTTTTTTCATCAGGCATATTCTGATCGCTTTTTGGTACTGAACTTTAATATCACAATTATTTGCATTTTTTGTCAGCCAGTTATTATACTAGTAATTATTCTTAATGAAATTTCGGGGATAATTATGGCAAAAAATGATTTAAAGATTCTGACTTGCGAAGGAGATCTTTCGATAGAGACCTCTGAAAAATGGTTCAACGATTTCAAAAAGGCAGTAAAGGAACATAAGGATATCCGTTTCAACTTCAGGCGGATTGAAAAGCTTGATTTGAGTTTTATACAGCTGCTGGTTTCCCTGAAAAATACCTGTGATAAAGAAAATATCAATTTTGAAATGACCGGGGATCTTCCTAGAGAAGTGAAAGAAACACTTACTCTGACAGGAGTTCTCAGGCAGGAAGTTGAAAAAAAAACAGGTTCAACGGAGTAGGTTATGGCAGGGATGGATCAATTTAAAGAAACTTTCAGGGAAGAAGCGTATGAGCTGTTAGGTAATCTTGAAGGATATCTGCTTGATCTTGAAAAAAAACCGCAGGACAAGGACCTGATTTCTGCAGTATTTCGGGTAATGCATACAATAAAAGGTTCTTCAGCAATGTTCGGTTTCGATATGATCAGCAAGTTTACGCATGATGTGGAATCAATTCTGGATGATGTAAGATCAGGAAAACTGTCTGTTAATAAAACGATTATTGATCTTACATTAAAAAGCAAGGATTTGATAAAAGAGCTTTTGGATCCTGAACTTATGGATTCATCAATTTACCATGAACAGATTGAACACCATATAAAGGGCTTCAAGGAAGAAATATACTCAAGTACAGAACAGGTGGAAACTATTGAAGATGAAGGAAAGACCGGTGGACCGGATAGAATGTATGAAGATGAGGACGAAGAAATAACATACAGAATAAAATATATCCCCGATAAGGACACCTTCCTGTCAGGGACAAATCCGATTCTTCTTTTAAAGGAACTTTCTTTACTTGGCGAGTATTCGGCTGTGGCCCATATGGAGAAAATTCCCGACTTGTACAAACTGAATCCCGGAAAATGCTATCTGTACTGGGAATTAATCCTTACTACCAGGGTTTCTCTCAACCAAATTCGTGATGTTTTTATTTTTGTTGAAAGCAGTTCAGAGATCAGTATAAATATAATTGATGACTACAGGGTCTCCGGAGACAAGGACTATAAAAAACTTGGTGAAATACTTTTAAATAAAGGTCTTATTGAAGAAAATAATATTGAACAGGCCCTTAAGTCACAGAAAAAACTTGGTGAAGTTCTGCTTGAAAACAAGCTTCTTTATGAGGCAGATATTGAGGCTGCATTAAGAGAGCAGGAACACCTTAAGCGTTCAGCGGACAGGAAAAATCATTCGGCAAATACTCTCAGGGTGAATTCGGAGAAACTTGATGAGCTTGTCGATCTTGTCAGCGAGCTTGTAACTCTGCAGGCCAGATTATCACAGATGACGATGGAACAGAAAGATTCACAATTTGCCACAGTAGCGGAACACCTGGAAAGACTCAGTTCTGATTTAAGGGACAATACAATGAGTCTCAGGATGCTTCCAATCGGAATTACTTTTTCTAGATATCTTCGTCTTGTCCGCGATCTGTCCGCTGAACTTGGGAAAAGGGTAAAACTTGAAACATACGGCGGGGAAACAGAGCTTGATAAATCTGTACTGGACAGGATAAATGATCCTCTTGTTCATCTGATACGAAATTCTCTTGATCACGGTATGGAACTGCCCGCTGAAAGAAAAAAGACCGGCAAGCCGGAAGATGGAACGATTATTCTGGCCGCAAAACATTCAGGAGCATTTGTTGTAATTTCCGTGGAAGATGACGGGAAAGGCCTTGATAAAAATGAAATAATGAAAAAGGCTGTTGAAAAAGGACTTGTTGAAAAAGGAAATGAACT
>CAZKOK010000235.1:4027-6524 GCA_964554355.1 uncultured Spirochaetia bacterium
TTCCGGACAATGAAATATATGATTTGATTTTTACTCCGGGATTTTCTACAGCAACAAAAGTAACAAGTGTATCAGGCCGCGGTGTCGGTATGGATGTAGTAAAAAAGGAAATTGATGCATTAAGAGGGACTATTCATATTGAAAACAGGTACGGAAAAGGAAGCAGAATTATTCTGTCAATACCTCTTACGCTGGCAATAATTGAAGGCCTGCTTGTAAGAGTGGAAAATGATTTCTTTGTTATTCCCCTGAATTCCATAGAATCGTGTATCGAACTGAACAGTGAAGACAGAAAACTGCATCCAAACAGAAATATTGTCAATTACAGAGGTGAATTGCTTCCATATATCAGACTGAAAGAAAATTTCAGCATACCCGGAGAACTGCAGGATCTCGAACAGATTGTCGTTATTAATAATAATGATGAAAGAAGCGGATTTGTTGTTGATGAAGTTGTCGGTGATTATCAGACGGTAATCAAAAGCCTTGGACAGGTATACAGAGATGTACCCGGTATCAGTGGTGCAACAATTCTCGGCGACGGCTCAATAGCCCTTATACTCGATATTACAAAGCTATCCGCGATTGCAAAAGAGCAGGAACGGGAAAAAGTAAATAATGGCAGATAGCTTTTTCACTCATGTTGCATTGAATCCAAAATCCTTTATAAAACTAAGCAATTTTATTGAAACCAATCTCGGCATCAAAATGCCGGAGACAAAAAAGGTAATGCTGGAATCAAGGCTTCAGAAACGTCTTAAATTTCTGAAATTTGACTCATTTGATAAATACCTTGATTTTTTGTTTTCCGACAGGGGAATGCGGGAAGAATATCCGAGACTTATTGATGCAGTTTCTACAAACAAGACCGATTTTTACAGGGAACCGAATCATTTCGAAATGCTTGAGAAAGTGATTGCGGCAAATCAATGGCTCAGGAATAAAAGTGTTATCAGTATCTGGTCTGCAGCCGCTTCAACAGGTGAAGAACCCTATACTATCGGAATTGTAATGGAGGAATTTAAAAAAAGAAAACTCATAAATGATTATTCACTGTTTGCGACAGATATATCAGAAGAAGTTCTCCTGAAGGCAATGACTGCAGTATACAATGAGGAGAAAATTCTGCCGGTACCGAAGAATCTTCTTAGTGAGTATTTTTTAAGAAGCAAGGAAATATCAAAGAGAACTTACAGAGTGAAGCCGTTTATAAGGAATAAAATTATTTTTCAATCGCTTAATCTGCTGAGTAATTACAAGCTGGAAAAAAAAATGGATATAGTTTTCTGCAGAAATGTTTTAATATATTTTGACTGTGAACGGCAGAGGATTGTACTTCAGAAAATAATGGACAATATGACTGAAAGCGGGATTCTCTTTCTGGGGCATTCTGAGACTCTGGCAGGTATGGGACTTAATCTGGAAAATCTTGGAACAACAGTATACAGAAAAGGAAGGTAGAAAGCTTGAAATCAATAAAAGTGATGATAGTGGATGACTCAGCTGTTGTGAGACAGACACTTAAGGCAATCTGTGAAGAAGACAAAGATATTGATGTAATTGCTGTTGCAGCCGATCCTATAATTGCTTCCAGAAAACTTGAAAATCTGAAACCTGATGTAATGATCCTTGATATTGAAATGCCTCGCATGGACGGCCTTACATTCCTGAGCCGAATGATGCAGGAATATCCGATGCCGATAATAATATGCTCCAGCAAGACAGAAGACGGTTCGGGAAATGCTCTTAAGGCACTCGAACTTGGAGCTGTCGAGATTATTCAGAAACCGAAACTTGGGACCAAACAGTTCCTTGAAGAATCACGTGTCCGAATATGTGATGTAGTAAAGGCTGCCAACCTGGCAAAAAGCAGACTGGAAATCAGCATTAAAAAAGAAATCAAACACAAAATATATACGGTTCAGCCGAAACTTACAGCAGATGCTGTTTTGTCACGCCGTATTCCAAGACTTGATATTGAAACAACCGAAAAAATAGTGGTTATCGGAGCTTCTACAGGAGGGACTGAAGCCCTCAGAGAGTTTCTTGAGGTACTTCCTCCGGATTCTCCCGGGATTGTGATAGTTCAGCATATGCCTGAACATTTTACCACTGCTTTTGCAGCAAGACTTGATACCTTATGTCAGGTTACTGTAAAGGAATCCCAGAACAACGATTCTGTTATAAGGGGAACGGCTCTGATAGCGCCGGGCAATAAACACACACTGTTAAAAAGAAGCGGTGCACGGTATTATGTTGAAGTAAGGGATGGTCCCCTTGTATGCAGACACAGGCCTTCTGTTGATGTTCTGTTCAGGTCTGCTGCGAGGTATGCAGGAAAGAATACCATTGGAGTAATCATGACAGGCATGGGTGATGACGGATCAAGGGGAATGGCCGAAATGAAGGAAGCGGGGGCTTATAATATTGCCCAGAATGAAGCGAGCTGTATTGTTTTCGGGATGCCGAATGAAGCTATCAAACGCGGAGGTGTTGA
>CAZKOK010000236.1:0-6515 GCA_964554355.1 uncultured Spirochaetia bacterium
ATGAAACCATGAATGGTTTTAAGGATTTAACAAAAGAGGTCCATCCACTTGCTTTGGGTGCTGTAAACAGAATGCTTGAAGAGACCAAATTAGTCGGACTAAGATTATTGTCTACAAGAGCAGATCCATTTCCAGAGAATGATAATCATGAAATCATAAAAAAGCTTTCATCAGAACTTTATTCGCATAGCCATGCAATAACCCGTACAGAAGCTGTTACATTTTTAGGCTTAAAACATGTAAAAGAGGCAGAATCTGAGAAAATAGATAAATTGATGTGGGATTTGTATTGTGAATATAATGAATATTTTAGTATGGAAAAACCTTTTATGCCTGAAGAATATTTGATAAAAAATGATATTGAAGAGTTTTCCTGGAAAAATTTACCTTATGCCTGTATTGAAAGCTCCAATAGATTTGATATTTGTAGGAAATCAATAAAAGTCAGACGGATCAGGAATATACCTCCAAACTTAAATATAAACATTTCTGGCATTCATTTCCCTCCATTAAATATACCAAATTTACCAACAAATTTGCCCCAAGCTCAATTAAACTTATTGATAAGTCAGTTAGTTCAAGCTAATATGCAAGGAGCAGTAAATAATGCCATTGAGAATGCCGTAAATAATATTATGAAATCATTACCGCAAAGAGGATTTGAACATATTAACTTTGATATTGGTTGGAAAAAGGGGTGATTATGGATATTAATATCTCAATATCTGCAAATTCAAAGGATTTATTTGAAAAAATGGAAAATAAGGATCTTGAGTTATATAATGCAGAATGGAATAAAGAAGTATCAATGGAAATAAACAATCCTTATTTTATTAATTCCTCGAATATTTTACATACGGAATTGCCCAATAAAAATGCACCAAAATATAGTCAAACATCTGGATAGATGAATAAGAAAATTACTTATTTTTACGTGCTTTTCCCTTTAATATTTGAATATCATGCTTTGATAATAATGTGGTACTTCCTATTTTTATTCCCAAACTGTGAACAGAAACCTGACTCCGGACTGTATGATATGAAATATTCAGTACTTTGGCTGCACCCTCATAAGTATAATATTCTCCGGACAGCAGATAAATCTTGCAGTCATCTGTCTGAATAGAAATCCCGCCGAATTCAGGTCCCTGGTCAATTTGATATTCCTGGTCCGGTAGCTTTTCCAGGAATTTGAATCCTGTTACTGTCTGCCGGTAATACGTTTCATTCCCGGATCGGGAACGGTGACAATAAATATCATTCCGGATCCGCTGGTCTTTGTCTGTGTTTATCTTAATTTCCTTACCTTCATTATCAACAACAATCCCTATCATAATCCCCCCAAAGGGGGGAGTTTAAAGCTCCGCGTTTTCATTAAAGGAGTAAAACCCCCTTTTTGATATAATCAGGTGATCAAGAACCTGAATCCCAAGTAACTCACCCCATCCCTTTTCATCTGTTTAGTTACTTCATGATCTTCAAAACTGGGGTCAAGGTTTCCTGATGGATGATTATGTGCAATGATGATTGCAACGGAATAATTATTTATCGCATGAAAAAATACTTCCATAGGATGAATGAGGGTTCTATTGGCAAGTCCGATTATGGCAACGTGTTTTTTAATCACATGGTGACCGCCATCAAGAGTAATAACAAGAAAGTGTTCCTGTTTTCTTGCGGCATAAGTCCTGAGGACTTTGTAAGCATCTGCTGCTTTTGTAATTTTACGGGCGTCTTCCATTTCTGGGCTCTTTCCGTTTAAAATCAAGCTGCTCAAACAACTTATGTAATAATTCTACAATCAATTTGATTGTTAGTCAAGGAAAATATAATCAATTTGATTGTAATCAACAACAATCCCTAATATAAATAATTTCAAAATTATATGAATTAATGCTAATATATATCGTATTATTATACCGTTTTATGGTAATTATTTGTTAAGTAAGAATAACTATTTTTTTATTAAATTGCTATAACATTATTTGACAATTATTACCAATTGGTTATACTATTAAAGGAGAATGAGTGGACGTTTTTCTTTATCCTTATGAAACTGATTTAAATAGTTCTAATACAAAATTAGCTGGATTATTTAAAAAATTGAGGGAAGAAACCTCCTAAATTATGGACACTTATGAAAAAAACACTTGAAAAAGTGGAAAAAGCTTCATGTTTAGATAATTTTTATAAATCTGGCATCGCAGGTCCGATTAGCAGCCGCAAGGCAAAATTATTTGAATTTAGAATTCCGCCACAAAGCCGTGGCGGTGTTTTAAGATTGTATTGTGGGAGAAAGAAAACTAATAATGATGTTATTTTTATCCTTACTGGGGAAGTAAAAAAAGGAAGAAGTTCAGCCTCTCCTGAAAGGGTTCGTGAGGCAGAAAAAAGGTATAAGGAAGTATGCTTATGAATAAGAAGAGGAATCTCGATACTGGTAGCTTATCAGCTATAGACTTCTTAGATAGAGAATATTTAAATTCAAAGAATAAAGATGATTTAGATTATTGGGATCCATTAAGCAACATAGTAATTGAATGCCTGGAACTACGTGGTGAAAATGGATTATCTCAAAATAGGCTTTCTGAAATTATGAAGACACGACAATCAGTAATTTCACGATTTGAGAATATGGGAAGAATACCAAGCTATGATTTTATTGCACGATTAGCAAAAGCATTAGGGCACACTCCTGGCGTTACCCTACATGGAGACTATATGGCAACTGTTCCGTTGGAACAACAAACTTTTATAAAACATCTTGCTGAAAAAGAAAATATTCCAACAAAAAGAAAAACTCAAGATTTACTTGAACAAGCTATTTCAATTCAAAAATTGGTTAGTGATTTTTGCTCGGAGTCTTTATCAGATGCAAGCTCTGTCGAAAAGGAAAAGAAAAGAGAAAATCATATTATCGATGAAAATATGAAATATGAAAAATATGGTTATACAAATTGTCAATCAGTAAATTACTATTCATATCCAGAAGAAGATTTGGATAAAGCATCATAAAGGAGGAACAAAAATTGAGGATTCCAGACGAATACCATAAATTAATGATAAGTGAGCTAAAAGAAATAAATAAACTGTGTAACACCACTGAATCTCCTGATGATAAATTATATTTTTTCAGCGCTGCATTTGGTGTTATCAACAGGATAATGAATTTTTATTATGACCCAACTTTAGTTTTTATACATCAAGTATTACAAGAGGTACATAAAAAAGTCACACAGAGGCTACAATCTGGACCATATAAATTTATATATAATTCAATGCCTCAGGAAATTTTAGATACATTATTTCAATATTTTATGGAATTAACTGATGCTATTGAAAAACAAGATGTACCACTAATATGGGAGATACTCGAAAGATTTTCAAATATTTCATATTCTTTAACAGGCAATGGATTTTATCTATATATTCGAGAAAGATTGAAATTAAAAACAGACGAAAAGAAAATTCCAAAAACTTAATAGGTTTTTCACCAGACATCCTCCAGCTTCTTCCTCGCCGATTCCGGAACCTGCTTCAGCAGGTCTTCGTCCGTCGGATGATAATAGTGCTTTGTCATTTCATCGGTCCTGTGACCCATCAGCTTCTGGATATCCTTCTTTTCCAGCATATGCAGCGCATGGGTATTGAAGGAATGCCTCAGGCAATATTGTGTCCGGTCCCGCGGATCCACACCGGCACGGACGCATGAAGCCTTGAAATGCTTGTTTGCCGATTCCAGTATTACCGGACCGTTATCCGGAGAATGAAAAATCAGTGTATCTTTATCAGTATCTGAAGCTGTACTCTCGAGAAGTAAAAGCAGCCCTTCTGCCCTTTCGGTTAATACTGCCGGCTTCTTTATTCTTGTCTTTGTTTCTTTTCTCCTGCCGGTCCGGTTTTCAATTGAATGACTGATAACCAAGCCATGAAGTTTTCGGTACCAGTCCCCCCAGGATAAAGCGGAAACTTCACCAGGCCGTAAGCCGCATAATCCCTGGATGAAAAAGAATGTTGCCCATTCTCAAATTAATATCTTATGAATAATTCACATATATTGTGATTTTTTCATAGACTTTTAGGATTTGGTGATTTATAATAAAATAAATAAAAGCGGAAGCAAAAACAGAATATAACAAATATAAAAATATATTTAATGGAGATAAATTGGTAAAAAAGAAACTGTTGATAGTCGAAGATGAAGCGATTCTTGCATTTGCGGAAGCATTGAAACTTAAAAAGCACGGATTTGATGTTCATCTGGCCTACACCGGCGAACATGCAATACAATTGATTAAAAAGCACGATATCGACCTGATCCTTATGGATATCGATCTTGGAAAAGGCTTAAGCGGAATCGAGACTGCGAAAAAAATAAGACGAAAATATGATACCCATATTCTGTTCATGACTTCACATGATTATACTGATCTGAAAGATCATATCAATTCAATTAAAAACTGCAGCTTTCTGTCAAACAAGCTGATATCTGAGGATGTAGTCAGGAATATAAAGGAACTGATTATTTCCCGCCGCTAAATTGCAGATTTCAGTAATATTTCCGATTATTCCCTGTGAATATTAATTCCAAGTTCGCTTATCTTACGCGACAGATTATTGGCGAGTATCCCAAGTGCCTTTGATGTCTCCTGAATTGACAGATTATGCTTTTCCAGCTGCCGCTCTATGTATTTTTTCTCAAGCTGTTTTTTCATTTCGGCAAAAGGGAGTGTCCTTGAAAAAATCTCTTCTTCCTGTTTTTTTTCAGACAGGACAGTATCAAGTTTTTTGACATCAGCGGCATTTATCGTTTTACTCGGGGACAAAAGGGTAATCCTGTCAACAAGGTTTTTAAGCTCCCTGATATTTCCCCGGTATTCACGCGATACAAGATAATCAATTGCTTCTTTTGTCCATTCTTTTCCGGGAAGACCGTTTTTTTCTTCCAGCTCATTTTTAAACTTTTCTATAAAAACAGGAATGTCATCCCTGCGCCTGCTTAAGGGCAGCAGCTTAAGCGGGACCTGGTTCAGTCTGAAAAACAGATCTTCACGGAAATTTCCGGCAGCCACTTCAGTTTCCAGATCACGATTGGTCGCGCATATAATTCTCGTGTTTACATTCACCGGCCTGGCATAGCCTATCCCCTGGATTTCACCATATTCAATGGCGCGCAAAAGCTTGACCTGCAGGAAAAGAGGAATCTCGCCGATTTCATCAAGAAACAGCGTTCCTCCGTCAGCGCTTCTAAAATATCCTGCATGGTCGGCAACTGCGCCTGTAAATGAACCTTTTTTATGACCGAACAATGCGCTTTCAAACAGCTGGGGCTGAACAGCCGCACAATTAACGGCAATAAACGGAGTATCGGTTTTATTTGAATTCAGATATACATAATATGAAATCAGTTCCTTCCCAGTCCCATTCGGTCCCTGAATAAGCACGGACAGGTCGGTCGGGCCTGCTTTTTCTGCAAGCTCTATAAGCTCAGCCATTTCCTTCGTACTGCCAATTATAAAATTATCCTTGAGCCATTGTTTTTTCATATTTTCAAGCTGGCCGGCAAGTTTTTTCTGCCGCAGCCCGTTTTCAAGACTTACTTTGAGTTTTTCAGTATCAACAGGCTTTTCAAGGAAATCATATGCACCTTTTTTTATTGCATCCACTGCAATCTTCAGACTGGAATGGCCGGATATGATAATTACCACTGTGTCCGGATTTACTGATTTTATTTCATCGAGTAATTCCACGCCGTCATCGCCCTGAAGAAAGACATCGATAATTGCCGCATCAAACTGCCCTGCCTGTACCATCTTTTTGCCTTCGGGCAGAGTTGATGCCGTAAATATTCTGTGACCGTAAAATTCCAGAAAACTTTCCAGACTGCGCAGTATATTTATTTCATCATCGACAATTAAAATTTCAGCCATAGTTTTTCTCTTTCGGTATAAAAATTGTAAATGCAAGTCCACCGTTTTTATTAAGAACTGCGGCTATATTACCGCCATGCATCAGGATTATCTTTCTGGCAAATACAAGCCCCAGACCCATTCCGTTCTTTTTGGTAGTGAATTTCGGAATAAACAGTTTTCCGGGAATATCATCAGACAGTCCTGCCACCGAATCTTCCGTTTTAATTGTTACTCCATCATCATTCTCCAGACTGCTTATGTATATGACAGTTTTGCCTTTGTTATCGGCCTCAATGGAATTATAAAAAAGATTCATAAAAACCTGTTCCATCAGCTGACAGTCAAGCATCAGTTCATCCGAACCACAGAAATTAAATTCAAATTGTACCGATTCCTCATCAAAATTTCTGACAAGGTTTTTTATCAGCTGTTCGATATTGCATAATGATTTCTGTGGTTCGGGGAATGAGCTGAGCTGTTTAAGCCTGTTGACAAGATTATTAAGCCGTTTAGCCTCTTCTTCAATAATCAGCAGGTTTTCCTGAAGCTGTGACGTTTTACTGCCCGACTCTATCCCAAGCTCGATGTTCTTTTTGGCAAATA
>CAZKOK010000237.1:0-6505 GCA_964554355.1 uncultured Spirochaetia bacterium
TATATCCCTTTTGCATCATTATCAAGCCTGGCATTGTTAATTATTGCTATATTCTTTCTGAATGTTTTCAAACAGGCAGCAAGAGGGCCTGTGGTTGCGCTCATGCCGGACACAATCCCCGGTGAGTTCCGTTCGGAAGCAAATGGTGTAATCAATACTATGGGCGGAATAGCGGCCATTGTCGGTACAATGATTCTCGCCCGGCTGATGAATATTAAACTGAATATTCCCGGCAAAGGAATGTCCGACAATATTCTGGCCTACCCTGTTGCCGGCGTACTGGTAGTACTTGCAACCCTGATCCTGTTTCTGTTTGTAAAGGAAAAACAAAAGGCCGATCCTGAAAAAAAGGAACCTGTATTCAAATCGCTTAAAATGGTTATAGGCGCTTCCGATAAAAGCGCCCTGCTGATTCTTATAAGTCTTTTCTTCTGGTTCCTTGCATATCAGGGAATCCTGCCGTTTGTGGGAACATATTCAGAGGAGGCTCTTGGAGTTTCTCATGGAATGGCGGCTTTTGCAGCAGGAATGGTGGCCATTGCCTATGCATTAATGGCCATTCCGTCAGGAATACTTGCCCACAGGTTTGGCCGGAAAAAAATGATCAATATTTCCCTTATAGCCATTACAGTGGTTCTTGCCATACTTTCCTTCCTGAACCCGATAGTTTCAGGACTCGGATTCTCAACCGGCGGAAAGATGATCCTGTTTTTCATCTTTATGTTTATATTCGGAATGTTCTGGGTCACGGTTGTAACGAATTCATTTCCGATGCTCTGGCAGATGGCAACATTTGAAAATGTAGGTATTTACACCGGCCTTTACTACACATTTTCCCAGCTCGCAGCAATTGTATCGCCGCCTATAACCGGTGCAATCATAGATCTTGGAGGATACCCCGGGATGTATATGTTTTCAGCTGTCTGTATGCTGATAGCCTTCCTGATAATGAGAGGGGTTAAACGCGGAGAAGCCGAAGAAAAACCTGTTCCGGCTGAATAGGAATTTTAAAATATTATAAACCGGTAAGTTTTTACCGGTTTTATTTTTTCAGCAGGAAAAACCGGATGAAAAACATTAAAATTATTTTTCCGGGGGTGAACCCTGAAAAAGTTGCCGCAGAACGGACAGCAGTGCGCGCCGTGATTTCCGACAGCAGGAATCTTTTAATGGTACATCCTGAAAAAAACGGCGACTATAAACTGCCCGGCGGCGGAGTTGAAACAGGAGAAGATCTTGAAACGGCCCTGCGGCGTGAAGTGATGGAAGAATGCGGAGCAGAAATTACCGCTGTAAAAGAAAAAATATTCATTGCCGAAGAATTCCGGCCTTCGTTCGAAGATCCCGAATCTTCCTTCAAAATGACATCCCATTACTATCTTTGTGAGGCCGGTGAAATGACAGGGAAACTGAATCTGGATAAACGCGAAGCCGACCTGGGGTTTCGGCCGCTTTGGATTTTAATTGACAAGGCGCTTGAAGCAAACCGGAAACTGATGGATGCAGGCAAAGCCGGGGAAATCCCGTGGCTGCGCCGGGAAACCCGCATACTCCAGTATCTTAAAGAGCTCCTGTAAAAACTCACGCAGCGACGCTACGATCGGGATGTTTCAGGAAAACCCAATGACATCCGTGAGAAAATTATATTTGACGGAAGTCCTTAAAACTTTCATACAGCTTTGCACCCGTCGCGTCGCCGCATTGTTGCGTGAGGTATTTTTCAGTTAATATCATGCACAAGGTTCCGCTGTCACTTGCGGGACCTGACCCTGAAAAAAGGCAGTCCGACCTTAAAGAATTCCGACGGCAACAGCGGAAACTATTGTTATCTTCAGGATCCTTCTTACATCTTCCACGGACAGGCGAAAGCGGTTTGCTCCAGGCCTGCTGCCGATGATTATCAGACAGGCATTCGCGTAACCTGCAAACAGCACAAAGGCGACCTGTCTGACACCTGGGTGATATTGAATGCGGCAACGATCTCTGTCCCCATTCTGCCGTAAATCGCCATGTAAATTGTAACTCCAGGACCCCAGATTACATCTTTTAAAATCAATACAGATGAAATTGAAAAGAACCGCTTAACAAAATTAAGCCTGAAAGAGAACATCTGTTTTAATGTAAGCACAATTTTTTTCTGCACGGAAAGACAGAAAGACAAAAGAAAGCAGAATGATCCCTTCAACAATCCTGGTAATTACCGTCGCAATGGCCGCTCCCCTGACACCCATTGCCGGAAGGCCGAATTTTCCGAATATCAGGACCCAGTTAAGCACAGTATTTACTGCAATACCGGAAATATTTGCGGCCATAGGCTGTCTGACCCTGCGGATGCTTCTTAATACGGCGGCCACGCAGAAATTGAACGCCGTAACAGGATATGACCAGGAGACAGTCTTCAGGTAATCAGCGCCTTCTGCAATTACATCTTTTTCGTTGGTAAAAACAGAGGCCGCCTTTCCCGGTATGACCTGCATGACAAGGAAATAGATCCCGGAAACCGAAAGAGCGGTAATCAGGCTGAATCCAAGCACCCTTTTTATGTTCTCCCTGTCCTTTTTTCCCCGGAACCGGGCAGTAAACATCGAGGCCCCTTCCCTGCCCCTATCAGGAAAAGCTGAAGGACAAAAAAGATCTGGTTGCCCAGGCCTACTCCGGCAATTGAGACATCGCCCATCTGCCCTACCATTACATTGTCTATCAGGTTAAGACTCGCCGCCATAAAGCTTTGTATAATTACAGGAACAGCCAGCGTAAAAAAAACTTAAAAAATTTCTTTTCAGAAGCAGTAATCACTGTCATATTCAGCGTTCGACTTTAAGCACCATATAAAAAGAAGGGACCATCTGGATTTCAAAATCCGTTCTGTCCGCATTCTTATTGTATATTCCCGGTAATTCCGCATTACCCATCCTGTCTTTCAGCAGTTTTATTTTCCCGGAAACCGAAAGCGTCAGTTTATGATTGTGCGGAAGCATTGCCTGGAGCGCTATCGTATCATTGTCATAAACAAACAGACATGCCCTGCTTACGCCTTTGACACAAACCCCGCTTTCAGCTTCCATCAACAGCCTCAGTTTGTCCAGAACGGGAATCGGAAGCCGGTAAAGATCGCCCATATTATCAGGAACGGAAAGAATATAAAGCCTTCCCTTTCCGATTTTATCCTCAAGCAGAAACGGAAACGAGTTTTCATGACAGAATGCTGATATCATCGGGAAACAGTCATTAGTCGCATATGAAAGTTCAGGAAAAAGTATGGGCTGCGGGCTTTCAAAATAATTCCCGAAAGAAGTAACCAGAACATCTATACCGAATTTGTCTGCTGTAATTTTCCTGTCGCCGTGACTTACACTGCAGATATCAGCGAAATCAGTGCCTGCAAGTTTTTTAACAAGTCCTGATGTAATAATTACAGAACCGCCCTTAAAGAGTGTCTTTTTGATTTTCGATGGAAGTTCGGGGTCCTGCGCCGCACTTTCGGCAAGAAAGACCTTGCCGGCATTCTCCGGGTATTCTGCATACGGCTCCAGCGGAATTCCCAGGCAGCCGATATAGGTGTGCAGAAAATCTTCCCCCGATGAATGAAACGGCTTGTACGCTGCCAGTCCCTGCGGTTTTCCGAGTTCCGGGACCAGTCTGTCAAATTCTTCCAGAACAAATCCCGCTATCGGGACAAATACAGAAGTCCTGAGCAAAAGCAGGCTTAAGCAGAAAAATGTGATTTCCCTGGTCCCGGCAGAAAGCGTCTGCAGGATCTGGGACATATAATCATCAAGTTTATTGCTGCAGTCGAATGAATCAAGCCATCCTCCCCCGTTTCGTCCGCCTGAAATATTTTCCAGATAACGCATCAGAAAATACGAAAGATATTTCTGGGTATTCTGGGCAGTGTATGTTTCGTCGCGCGTCTCGACGCCGGTGTAAACCATATCAAAAACCCGCGGCTCATTTTCGGTATCATAGCCTGTCAAATGATAATGTTCATACCAGTTCGGATATTTGATTATCATGTTCACCCGGGGATTAACTTCTTTTGCGGCTTTTATGACAATGTTTTCAGAAACACTGTTCATCTGTTCCCTGCGGAATTCGTCCCAGCTTTTCTTTCCCTTGTTTTTAATGCATTTTTCGCACTTGCAGTTTGTAAAATAAAAATCATCAAGTATTATCTCGTCAAAGAGGGCCGCTGTTTTCCTTACTATTCTTTCGAGAAGCTTAAGATGGTCCGGGTCTGAATAGCAGAGTGACCTGAAATGCCCCCCGTCGCTGAACCCGGTTGTAGTGATTGCCCCGGATGTCTTTACGCCTTTTTTTTCAAACAGCTCCTTTACAAACCTGATTTTTTCATCATCAACTACCAGCTGTTCAAGACTGGTTATGCCCGGACGCCGGAAACCCCTGTATGTCTCGAGCCAGACCTTGTCATACTGAATGTGTTTTTCAAGGAAAGCGAGTCTGTCCCTGAATTCCTGGTTGTCCGCAAGATTTTCCACACATCCGGCCGTGCAGAAAATTGCTGCACTTATATTTTTATATGCCATCGGGATCCTCCGTATTCAGCGCACAACATTCTTTGGTGCTGCTTTATATAAAATAGAATATTACTAAATTTTCCGCCTGTCAAAAATTGTCAGAAACCAGTCAAATTTTGCTCTTTTTCCGGAATTCACCGGGACTGATCCCCTTAAGCTGTTTGAAAACGCGGTTGAAGGTTTTCAGGCTTGAAAATCCTGAACGGAAAGCGATTTCGGATACAGGGTCGCTTGAAGACAGAAGATGGTTAACTGCAACCGAAATGCGGTAATTATTAAGATACCGCGCAAACGGGATACCGGTTGCCTGCTTAAAAAATCTGGAAAAATGATACATGCTGAAATTCGCCCTTTCCGCCGCCTGTTCAAGCGTAATCTGGTTTATGTAATTATTTTCAACCCAGGAAAATACAGCATGCAGCCTGTCCAGGACCTGCCTTTGTCTGTTAATCATGCCGGATGAAAGCGGTTCAAGCGGCGAGATTCCCTGCAGACCGGACACCAGAGCAAAGATCTGATTCATTATGGCAAGCCGGAAACTCAAAAGTTCATCTTTATCCCAGAGGGGTCTGTCCTTGATGAAATTCCCGGCGCTGTCTTCGAGATAAACCATGGGCATTAGCGAAACATCTATCATGCCGCTTTTTCTGCTGTAAGCAAACGGAAGCTCCCGCCGGAAAAAGGACTGAAGCGTTTTATAGGTAAGAACAAGATCATTCTTGAATTCCCTGCAGGTTTCGGCAATCTGAAGGATGGCCTGCTTTATTTTCCGGTAATTTTCAGTTTCCGAATATTCTGCAGCGCTTATAAAATTAACAGAAAATCTGCTGGCGGTAATTATCGTTTTAAGAGGTCCGAGAATAGCTGCGTCAAACTGGATGATTATCCGGTTCCCGGCCTCTTCCATATGATGGAAATGATGCACGTCCCCCGGATGACAGATCAGTATATCGCCAGGAAGCAGATGATAGTACTTTTCATTCACGCTCATATCGGACGGAAAGTCCTGAACATAAACCAGCTCAATTTCCTCATGCCAGTGGGGAGGATATCCGTTGATATTTGTCACAAAGAGATCGAAGGGAAAGTCCTGGGGAACAATACCTTTCTGGTGTGTAAGCTGCAATGCCTGATTTCTCCTTTTTACACGCTTCGGTTCACTATATGAATTATACTCATTTTTTGCCTTGCTGCCAGCCGTGTGGAGATAATCCGTCTGACTTCAAATCCGGTTCATTATTATCTGATACCTGCTGAGATCACCCGGGACTTATGGAGTTATTTCCGGCTGTATGTACATAATCAGGAAACATCCCGGATTGTCTGTCCGGAAATTTGTCCGAATGGCGTACTTAATTCTGGTTAAATTCTCAAAACCCTGAAAGGAACCTACAACATTGTTGCCGACACGGGCAGTCTGGGATTCGGCCTGACAGCGGGAGGCTCGGGTGAACTCGGTCTCGGTATCCACCTGTCGCAGTTTGCCGTAATCAGTGTCAGAGGCGGCTACTGGCACGGTTTTTATCTGATTATGCCGTACACCGGAATCACAGCCGGTCTTGACATTAAAATAAGTTTGCAGGAAGGGAGATAAAACATGAAAACAATAAAAAAATACCTTGCCGTTATAATTATATCTGCATCAATACTTTTTTTATACGGCTGCGACGGAGTGAATATCTTGGCCCAGGCAGGCGCCGCGTATGAAGATGGCGGAATGCCGACAGCACCGTGTATTTATTATATTACCGGAAACACGCTGGAAATGGCCGTTCTTCCCGTAAGAGGCGAAGAGGCGGTACTTCACAGCAAGGTCCTGTATACCACAACTGCCCTGAATGAAGCCAGTCAGCAGGGAATCACTCATCTGCGTGTTGATCCGCAGACCAGGACCGCATACTGGAGCCATAATCGTTTCATTCATGCGGTTGACAACACCTTTATTCAGCACAGGGAAGTTTTAGATGCAG
>CAZKOK010000238.1:0-4638 GCA_964554355.1 uncultured Spirochaetia bacterium
TACAGGAAAAGGCCTTCAAAGTTGAAAACGAAACAAAGCATGGTCTGAATAAAATTTGCCCTTGCACTTTTAAAACCGAATTTCCTGATAATATTCATGATTCCGCCGAGACCGGATGAAAAAATGGTATTCAGAACATTGGCAATGCCGGACAGCCGGATCTCTTTTGCATATTCACCCATATAAAATACCCGGTCAACATAACTTATCTTTCTGCGCTGTATTTCTATCTGTTTGTCCCGGTCGAAGTTTAATTTGTTCAGACGTTTCCCAAAGATAAAATTACCGATAACAGGGAAAATTATAAAGATAAGTACCCAGGGATCAATTGTTCCCATTGTGACCGATACTGCAACAGCCGCAAGAAATGCAGCGCCGACACGGGGTATGTTTGTGATAACCGATTCCATACGCTGACTCGCCTCTTTTATTGCAAGCGTGTAGGAATTATAAAACTCGGTATTTTCATAGCTTGCGAGGTCTGCATCAGCTGCTTTTGAAAATAATCGTTTTGAAAAAGCCGTAAACATTCTGTTTCCTGACAGGGGGCGGTAATACTTTGAAAACCGGATCTGGAACAAACTCATCAGACCGATAATAACCATTGAAACAATAACAAACAGAAATGTCTGGTTTATCGGTCTGTTTTCTTCAAGACTGGCAAGAATAAATTTGATAAATATAAGGCTGTAAAAAACCCAGGTAAAATAGCTGAATAAAGAATAACCCCATTCCCCCAAAATCCTGCGTTTATCGAGAGCCCAGGCTTCACGGTATAGGTACCGGTTATTACTGAATAAGCCCTCTTTTTTGTTGCCCATGAATATACCCCGTAGTTAATTTTTACATGCTTGCAGGCAATATAACAAGTGAATGATAAAGAAAAGATATAATTACTGTCAACAGCAATTTGCATGCAGAGGAAAATCCCCCTCGAAGCTCCATTGAAAAATTATCTCTCGCAACGACGCGACGGTGCTGCGCAGGGCACTGGCAAGTGAGGGATGGATGGGCTTCCGGGTGGTCCGGATTTTCATTTTAATCCGGTTCGGGGTTTTCACGAGCACAAAGATGAGAGGTTTTAAATTTCGACTTTATTATTAAATACAATACTGAAAATTTTCTTTTACTAATTATTACTATAATAGTAAGTTATTTGTGATATGTCTTGTCTGATAACCGGCAAATATCACGCAGCGGGCAAAATGGAAACCCTTTTCGCGCGCGCTTGAAAATACGGGCTGGAAAACCGTAAGGGTAACGGCACTGGATATCGGTGAAGAAATATCAGGACTCAGGCAGAAACCGGGGAAGGATATCCTGACCGGCGGCCCTGTGCTATGAGAAGATAAATGAATGAATACAACTGTTGAATTTTAAATGAAATAATTATGCAAGGAGTGAATATAATATAAGAAAAATCATTGTATTGACTTTTACAAGTCTGGACGGCGTGATGCAGGCTCCCGGGGGGCCTGATGAAGATACCCTGGGCGGTTTCAGTTTCGGGGGCTGGGCAGTACCTTATTTTGATGAATCGCTGGGGGAAATCATGGGCGGGCAGATGGAGCCTCCGTTTGACTTGCTGCTCGGCAGGAGGACTTACGACATTTTCGCTGCATACTGGCCGGACCATCCGGAAGAAGGGGCGGCGCTTAACAAGGCGGTCAAATACGTCGTGTCCCGTGAAAAAAGGGAGCTCAAATGGGGTCCCTCACGGTTGATTACCGGCAACGCGGTCAGGGAAATAGAAAAGATAAAATCCCTGGGCGGTCCTCCGCTGCAGGTGCACGGCAGCAGCGAACTTATCCAGACCCTGCTTAAAAACGACCTGGCGGACGAATTGTGGCTGAAAATTTACCCTTTGACACTGGGCAAGGGGAAAAGGCTTTTCGGCGAAGGTACGGTGCCGAAAGCTTTTGAATTGACCGGCGGCAGGATTCTTTCGAGCGGAGTTGCCGTACCGAATTATAAAAAATCCGGAGAAATACAGACCGGAACGTTTCAGTGACAGTAATGATAAATGTACAGTTTATGTAAAAGGAGGCGGACAAAATGCCGGAACAAAAAATAGTCCTGCACCTGTGGTTTGACAGGGAAGCGGCGGATGCGGCGGAGTTTTATATAAGTGTATTTCCGGAATCGGAAATCACGGGCAAATCGGTAATCAGGGACACCCCTTCGGGGGATTGCGATACCGTGAGCTTCCGTATATGGGGAACTGATTTCACGGCCATAAGCGCCGGACCGGTTTTCAGGATAAATCCGTCGATATCGTTCATCGTCGGCTGTGAAAAAAGAGAGGAAATTGACGGACTCTGGGAAAACTCGTCCGGGGCGGAGAGGTGATGATGCCTCTTGATAAATACCCGTTCAGCGAACGCTACGGCTGGGTCCGGGACAAATTCGGGGTGTCATGGCAGCTGATCCTGACAAACCCGGAAGGCGATGACAGGCCGCGGATTGTCCCGGCCCTTATGTTCGTGAAAGAGAAAAGCGGAAGGGCGAAAGAAGCACGGGAATTCTATCTTTCTGTCTTCAGGAATTCAAAGGAGGGAATTACCGCATTTTTCGAAGAGGATAACCCGGCCGGACTTAAGAAAGGCGATGTGATGTTTTCTGACTTCAGGCTCGAAGACCTGTGGATTGCCGCGACTGACGGCGGTACTCCGTACGAATTTGACTTTAACGAAGCCGTTTCTTTTATAATAAACTGCAGGGACCAGGACGAAATAGATTATTACTGGAAGAAACTGTCCGCCGATCCCGAATCGGAACAGTGCGGATGGGTTAAGGACAGGTTCGGCGTTTCCTGGCAGATTGTGCCGGAAAATATGGGAGAGCTTATTTCGGCAGACCCCGAAAAGACAACCCCGGCGATGCTCAAGATGAAAAAGATAATCATATCCGATTTGATCAAGGCCGCGGAAGAGAAATAACCTGAAAGGAATCCGCACCCGAAAACGAACGGTTCCGACGGACAGCCCTGAATATCATCTGAGTAATAATGCCGGAATTCCAGTATCAATGGCATTCGGACGGGGATATTGAAAAAAAATATCAATGATAAGCCTGAAAAGCTTCAGGGCTGATGATCCGCCTTCACCCTGATATTCAGCCTTTCAAACACCCGCTCCACGCTGCCGTAACGGTGGATGATCCTGAGCGTATACGTACCCGGCTTTATGTCCGGGGGGAGAAGGGCGGTTATGGATTTGAAGGCGGCCGTTATCAGCCTAAGTTCCGTCCGGCTCCGGTCCGGCGCTTCCAGGTAAAGTTCGTAACCGTTTTCGTGCTTGTAGCTTTTAAGGCCCCTGCCCCTTATCCTGATTACCGCGCCGGTGGTAAGCTGCCTGTCGTCACCGCCCGGAAAGTCCGTTACGAAACTTATATTGAAATTATCGCTTGTTTTCCTGCTCTTGTTGAAGCGGATGTACCTGCACACTTCTCGGTTTAAGTGGATGGCCGGGCGGATCACTATTTTCGCCTTGTGCTTTTTATAGTCGATCCTGTCGTCGTATGATCCGAACCCGCCGGACATTGAGATGTCGGCCCGGAACAGCCCCGTGCTTACGGTATTCCCCTTTTTAAGCGCTTCCCTGACAAGCTCCTCGTAAAGGTCGAGGACAGCCAGCGCCTCCTGCCTGGTTACCGTCGAGTTGCGCCTGACCATTTCCTCCACAAGCCGCGCGTTGGTTATTACCTGCTGATGCAGGACCTTTCCCTTAAGCATTCTGCCCGAGGTTAACTGGTTTTCGGTTATTTCGTACTCAAGTATATTGTAATCCACTGGTTTGTCCCGGTGTATTATAGTATGTATTTATATAATTTATCAAGCTGGAAAATAGAATATATAAAACTGGTAAATAGAATAAATCAGATTGAAAAATTAAAATTACCAGACTGGTAAATATGATATTATTTATAAGCCTGCAGTCATTTTACGTTACAGGTTTACAGTTTGTTACGGGGGCTTCTCCGGACAGAAAGTTATTGATTATAGGACCTTCTTTCAGCACTTTGCGGTAATATGTCCTCCGAAGGTCCCTGGGGAGTATAACCGGAGTTATATGCCGCGGAGCAGGTTTTGCTGTCTCTGAGGGAACAGGGATGTTATGATTTCTGCAGGGGCAATCCGGAAATATTATTTTTTGTTGTGAATTTCAGCAACTCTTTTATCCCGGTTATCGTACTGACTGTTTCTGCATTTCCCTTATCTTGATTTGTATTCATGTACATCTTTTGCTGCAAAACGGCAAAGGGCACGGAAATAAAAAAACCATTGTTAAACGGAGGATTAAAATGAAGAAAAAGATGTTATTTCTTGTATCTGCTGTTCTGCTGGTATCATCGTGTTTGACAGCTCCCGTATTTAATGAAGCCGCTTACGCAGAACTTTGTGAAATTAAAGTAATGGCCATTGATTTGCTGGAAAATATGCTGGAAGAAACACAGCAGTCAGAAGACCAAAAAAACATTTTGCTGACACCGGAAAATGCCGGGGAAATCAAAAAACTTAAAACAAGGATATCGGTGGCATATGAATATGCAAAGAACAGACCTGACAACAAGGAACAGGTACTTCAATTTGATATCATGATGGATGAAGAAGGAGACTTATTATACTCGTTGATAAAA
>CAZKOK010000238.1:4648-6491 GCA_964554355.1 uncultured Spirochaetia bacterium
GTATCTTTTTCCCTTTAGGAATATGCTTTCTAATTTTATTTCAAACGATAAATGACCGGGAAGAACATTATTATTCCCACTTTTATGTAGAGGAAACAATTGAAAATATAAAGAATATGTTTGATTTGATGCTTGCGCTGGAATCGGGGAAACAAACGAAAAAGTAGGAGGAGAGATAAATGGATTTAGACAGCTTGATAAAAGATATATCGGAAATAGCCAAAGATCAGCTAAAGAAATACGGAGATGAAATAAAAAACGTAATCAGTGAATTTTACGAAAGCACCAAGGATGACATCAAGAGATATACCAAGGCATTGGCAGACACGGAAATATCAAAAGAAGAATACGTAAGCTTACTACGGCAGAAGCAGCAATTAATTTCGGTTGCGCTCTTGACCGAATCAGTTAAAAAGAAAGTACGTCTTAAGGAACTCCAGGATGATGTAATTGGTTTTCTTGTAGATAAAATTTTCGATGCTGTTTAGCAGCATGATTGGAAATACAGTCTTTGATATTACAATCTATGATGTCATAGGACTGGCAACCGCAGTGACTGACGGTGGTGTAATTATTTTTTTTGATTTTGGTTTATAAGATGATTTTCATTGCGGTGTCATTGACGGGCGGGGCTTTGCTGATCGGGATTATCGGGCTGCTGATTACGGGGTGGTGAGGGGATTTTTATGGTTCTTAATCGTCCTGTAGGATTGTCGGTCATTCCCGCGAAAGCAGGAATCTATTGTCAGAAGAGCTCAGGCAACGAACGCAGCGACGCGACGGGGACCCGGGGGGAGTGAGGGGTGGTCGGTGTGGAAATGGTAAACTGAATTCCATCGGTGGCTTCCGGGGAAGCAGATGCTGTGTGGGAGACGGTTTTAAGGGATTCGGATTTCGCTTTTTTGGCTTTTATTGTTGAAAAACAGGTTAAAAGTTTTAATGGTGATGAAAGTGGAATTAATCTATATAAAATACACTTTTAAAGGATAACGATGGATACATTAAAAATAGTGGAAATAAACAATGTTAGAAGCATAAAAGAAATAAGCATTTCATTACCTGTAGAAAAAGGATTATATGCAATTACTGGAAAAAATGGATCAGGTAAAAGTACTCTAATGGCAACAATAGCAAATTTATTTTTCTACAATATTTTTGATTCCTTTTTTATTAATAGTGCTGAGCTGAATTCAGAAATAAAGTATAGCTATAATAATATTTCTCAATCTTTTACTTTTAATAATAAAAAATGGAGTTTTCATGGTAGAAAAATCTATTTACATGGATTTTTGACAAATGTGAAATTCGTATAAATCCAAAACGTTAGGTCCAATTAATGTTTTGAGGACTTTTTTATGATCAATGAATTTTTAAGAATAGCAAAAGAATTAAATACTCACTTTGGAATAACACCTTTACTTTACGGTTCTTTGGGATTGGGGAAGTTGTTAAATTATGATTTAAAACCACAAGACATAGATTTTTTAATCCCCCTTAAATATATCGATAGTGAATGGTTATCATTTAAAATTCAAATTGAAGATCTTGGCTATTCGCTTGTTGATTTACATGAGCATGAATTTTCTAATGGAAAATATAAGATCGCTTTTGCTGATATTGAAGGATTGAAAAAAGATATAAATATAACTCCTGATCAAATCGATACCATTGAAGAGTATGGCGTTATATATAAAATGCTGAATCTTCAACAATATCTTTGTGCTTATGAATTTTCATCGAAAGATGGATATCGAAGGAATAAAAATGGCAATAAGGATGCTTTAAAAATTGAGAGGATCAAACACGCCCTCTCAAAACATTAACTGGACATAACATATAGAAG
>CAZKOK010000239.1:0-6483 GCA_964554355.1 uncultured Spirochaetia bacterium
GCTAAAAACAAGCAGGGCTGAACCGATGATTGCCAGTATTCCGGGGGATATGTCGTGGACAAGCTGCTTTCTGTTATAACCCAACTGCAGAAGCAGTATCAGCTGGCCCCTGTTCTGGGTAAGTGCGGACTGTATGGTTACGGATAAAAGCATCAGCGACATGAAAAGTATGGCAAAACCGAAAACTGAGATTATCAGCGAACCCGCAAACAGGGCTGATGCGATTTCCCCGATTTTCAGGCGGTCCTGATTTGTCTGAAGAGCGTGATCAAACATGTACTGCCGGATCACCTTGTCGGCTTTGGGGTCGGCTTTTACCACAATCCGGGACGGATCCATGGTTTTGCGGCCGTATTTGCTGTTGGCCCATTCCAGGAAGGTCGATGGAACCAGTATGGAAGAATAGCGGTCTGTAAATCCGGCTATTCTTGCTGCAAATTTTCTGTCTTCGGAGGGATATCCGAGATAAATATATGCCGTAACAAGTCCGACGGCCCCTTCGGTTATGGGGGGCATTCCGGCGGCAGGGCTGTAGCCGAAGTTGTACAGGGCAAGGAACTCCCTGGACAGCATTATCGGGACATAAGGGTCTCCCGGTTCCCACTGCCATTCTTTCGGCATGACATCCAGGAACCTGTCTGGTACTGCTTCGAAAAACATTTCAGTTGACAATGATGCTCCGGGCAGATCAATCCTGGCCAGAAGATTAAATGAATTTGAAATAACAGATCCGACATCAAGAGCGAAATCCTCATTTTTTATCTGTTCAATTTCGCTTTCCGAAAATGTATCGGATGAACCTCCCAGCGTATTGGAAAGCAGTGAAACCTGTTTACTCATAACCAGATACAGAGCTTCACCTTTGCCGCGGGACTGGCTGAATACGTCTGTAATTACCGAAGCAAACTGGACGCTTATTAAAAGAACAAATATGCCGATCCCGGTCCCGATTGCCGCTGCGATGATTCTGAGGCTGTCGGATTTTTTCCAGAATAGTCTGTTCAGGGTTTTCATTACAAACGGTACTCCCTTGAGCATTTCCCCGCCGGGTTTGAATCAAGAAATGCGGCGATAATTCCGGCATTGTTTTTTTTAACGCTTTCGGAAAGCATTTTATACATGATTTTGATATTCTTTTCATCAACATGGCTGTACGGTTCATCCAGCAGGATCCATTTGAACGGCTGACATAATGTACGTAAAAATGCGCAGCGCTGCTTTTCTCCCAGTGAATAGGTCAAGACTTTCCTGTTAAGTATGCTTCCTATTCCCAGAGTTCCGGCTTTTTCAAGTATTTCTTCTTCTGTAAAACAGGATGTCAGCCGGTTTTTTATCTGAATGTTTTCGAGTCCGCTCAAGTTTTCAAACAGTCTCAGGTCCTGGAACATTACAGCAATTTCGGATGTTCTGAGTGATGACCACCTGTAATGATTAAGAGAAGCATAGTTTATCTGTCCGTAGATTATTTCGCCGGAATAGTTCCTGATAAGTCCGTAAAGCAGCTGAATAAATGTTGTTTTTCCCCTGCCGGAAGGTGCAATCAGGCCTGAGAAACTGCCGTCTTCGAATACTGTGTTTTTGCCCCATATTTCGCTTGTTCCGGCTGTATTTTCCGGGATCCATGGTACTGAGGGGTTTTCAACAGCAATACTCATTTCCGTTTCCATGTTCTGGCGGGATACGCTTCCTTTTCAGCTGCTGCCGGAAGTCCAGGGAAATCCTGCGGTCTGCCCGGGAAAATGCAGAATGAAAGTGTTTCCGAATATTTATGGAATTCGGATGACCTGGCAGGTGTGGAACTGCAGATAAGGCCGATGCTTATTTTCTTTTTTTCCTTTCCGCTGCGGCTGATAGTTATGGTGAAAATTTCAGATTCCCCGCCTCTTTTTTTAAGTATCCTTATTCCTGTGTTATAGTTTCCCGCTTTCAGATAAATCTGGTCTGCAGGAATACTGAATGTGCCGTTTTCAGAGAGTATCAGCTCCGGAGCTGATTTGCCATTAATGCTTCTTTCAATCACAAGTTTTTCAGTTTCAGGCACAATACCGAGGTCGGTTTCCCAGACGGTATATTTATCATAATATTCAATGTTCATTTTCGGGTACTGAACAAAGGATGAGACAAACAGACCTTTGTAGTCACCCGTAAGAAAGTAGTCCGTTATTATCCGTCCTCTGGCAATATTATCATTACTGTTCAGCACAAGACATTCGCGCAGTCCGCGGTTGTCGTCAGACTCAAAGGAAAAAGAGCTTTCCCGGATGAAATGGATTTTTTTCCTGCCGGTCTGCATATAGGCCCCTCCGCGGGGGCTTGCAAGGATTTTTTTATCTTTATATGTCACCGAGGTCAGCGAACCTGCATGAAAAACATAACTGGTGTCGTCTTCTGTAAGTTCAGCAGTGCCTGTCATGTCGGCAATAAGGTCTCTTTTTGTCAGATATTCCGTGCCTGAGCCTTTTGATCTCTTTTCTCTCTGGCGGGGCGAATCCGGTACAGGAATATCGAAAAGAAGCGGTTTGCCGTCCTTTGTTCCGGAAGGACCGGTGAAAAGGTCCATTTTTCTGATTTTGCCGTTTTCGGATGCAGTTCTGATAAACTCCAGAATTGCCCTGATTGTTTCGCTGTCCTGATCATCAATTTCGACTGCAAAAGGCATGTTTTCTGATCTGCATCGGCTGATGGTTTTTTTTATTTCGGATACTCTATAAGGTTTGACAATACAGACTGCACCTGAGAATTTCCCCTTGTCAAAACAGAGCAGTCTGTCCCCGGAGAAAACAACGATATTTCTGTTTTTACCTGCATCCTCAAGTTGAAAATCGGGATCAATCCATCCCGGACAGATAATATCCGCATCTGCGGGAAAAAGTTTCTCCAGTTTATCAGGCCTGCTTGAAAGTGTTATATCTGCTTCAGAAGGCAGAAAAATATAATCACAGTTTCTGCCGGAATCGCGGTTCCTTTTATCTGTAAACAGATAACATCCGACCGGGAATTGCGCCTTTGCAGCCATTTCTGAAACTGTTTTATGATTATTTTTGATAATCAGGAACATTTTGGGCGGAAATGCCTTTCTATCATCTTGCTCTTTTGCTGTATTTATCGTATTTTTTTTCATAAAATTGGCTTTAATATAATACGGATAAAGAATTTGTTCAATTTTTTTCAGTTTTTAGTTGAAGAAATCTGAAAGAATTTGTATCTTCATAATGAAATTGTACTTGATATTCATATTATATTTTTCAAACACATATTATTAGGAGAGGTAAACGATGGCCAAACAGTTAAAATTTAATGAAGAAGCTCGACGCTCACTTACTGTTGGTGTTGAAAAACTTTCAAACGCTGTAAAGGTTACACTTGGTCCAAAAGGCCGCAATGTTCTTCTGGATAAAAAGTTTGGTGCTCCAACAGTTACCAAGGACGGAGTTTCTGTAGCAAAGGAAATCGAACTTGAAGATCCGTTCGAAAATATGGGCGCTCAGCTTCTTAAGGAAGTTGCAACCAAAACCAATGATGTTGCAGGAGACGGCACAACCACAGCTACAGTGCTTGCCTATTCCATCATAAAAGAGGGAATGAAAAGTGTTGCAGCAGGACTGAACCCGATGGGGCTTAAGAAAGGAATCGACAAGGCAGTTGAAATTGCAGTAGACGAAATCCAGAAAGCCGCCAAGGACATCAAGGACAAGGAAGAAATTGCGCAGGTTGCTGCAATTTCCGCCAACAATGACCGCGAAATCGGCGATGAAATTGCCAATGCACTGGAAAAAGTCGGTAAAGACGGAGTTATTACCGTAGAAGAATCCAAATCAATTGAAACCGGAACAGATTTTGTTGAAGGTATGCAGTTTGACAGAGGATATCTTTCACCCTATTTCGCGACTAACCGCGAAAACATGACAGCAATCCTTGATGATCCGTATATTCTTATCTATGACAAGAAAATTTCAAACATGAAGGACCTGCTTCCGATTCTTGAAAAGATTGCACAAGCCAACAAGCCCATCCTCATTATTGCCGAGGATGTTGAAGGCGAAGCCCTTGCGACACTGATTGTAAACAGTCTGCGCGGCACATTAAGCGCGGTTGCTGTCAAGGCTCCCGGCTTCGGTGACAGAAGAAAGGCAATGCTTGAAGACATTGCGATTCTGACAGGCGGTCAGGTCATTTCCGAAGATCTCGGTCTCAAGCTTGAATCTGTGGAAGTCGATCAGCTTGGAAAAGCCAAAACAATCAAGATCGAAAAGGAAAATACAACTATTATCAATGGCGAAGGCAAACCTTCCGACCTTAAGGACAGGATTGCCCAGATCAAGGCCCAGATTCAGGACACTACATCCGATTATGACCGTGAGAAACTTCAGGAAAGACTTGCGAAACTCGCAGGCGGTGTTGCCGTAATTAATGTCGGTGCCCCTACCGAAGTCGAACTTAAGGAAAAGAAACACAGGGTCGAAGACGCAGTTTCTGCGACACGCGCAGCCATAGAGGAAGGGATCATTCCCGGCGGCGGAGTTACCCTTATCCAGGCAACTCTTGCTCTGGTAAAAGTGGATGTTTCCGAATATGATGCCGATGTCAGGACCGGTTTCAAAATCGTGGAAAGGGCACTTGAAGAACCTATCCGCCAGATAGCAATCAATGCAGGCGTTGACGGTGCCATTGTTGCTGACCGTGCCAGAAACGAAAAGAAAGGTATTGGTTTCAATGCTGCAACCATGGAATGGACGGATATGCTTAAGGCTGGAATCATTGATCCGGCAAAGGTTACCCGTTCTGCTCTTCAGAATGCCGCGTCAATTGCCAGTCTGCTGCTTACAACAGAATGTGCAGTAACCGATCTTCCCGAGCCTGAAGCTCCTCCGATGGGCGGAGCACCCGGCATGGGCGGCATGGGCGGCATGGGCGGAATGATGTAAGCCTTTTTTCGAACAATAAAGCTCTCGCAAATTAATGCGGGAGCTTTTTGATTTTTTTATGGGGATCCAATGATAAAAAAACTGGATTACGTATTTTCAATCGGGTATCAGGGTGATACGGCGATTGTCGATGGAAAAAACAGGAAGCTTTACGGCAAAATGAGTGCTGTGGAGCTTGCCGAACAGGGCCTTTACAAACCGGCCGTAAATTCGGCAGTCTACAGCGGAAATAAAGAAGAACAGGACAAGGTTCTTTCAATTTACAACGACAGGACAGGATCATCATGCAGAAGCATTGAAGACCTGATGAAGATTTTCGGTATCTTTAATATCTCCGATCAGATAGTAAAGGTTAAAACAGTCTGACAGTCTGCGCAGATGCTTTCCCGGCTTCTTGACTCATGGCCCTATACATGCTATTTTTTGTCGAATCTCACAGGTAAAGGATGATTTATGAATGCGCTTATTTTAAGCTTACCGCTTATGTTGACCGCTCCGGCTGGCAGTTCCGGTGGAGCAGCGGGCGGAAGTATGGCTATTTCTCTGGTTATGTTCGTAGGAATTATAGCAATAATGTATTTTCTGATGATCAGGCCGCAGAGAAAGAAGCAGAAAGAGACTGAAAGAATGCTTTCTGCTCTTAAAAAGAATGACAAGATTGTTACAATCGGCGGTATCCGCGGGACAATCGTGTCTGTAAAAGAGCAGACAGTAATTGTTAAAGTTGATGACAATGTAAAACTGGAATTTAACAGATCCGCAATTCATTCCGTAGTTGCTGCAGTTCCTGCAGAAGCGGGAGAACCGGAAAAAAGGGAAAATTCCAAAAAGAAAAAATAAACGAGTGATTTAATAAAGGAGTTTTTACTCCATCGGGTGTGTGTTTTTTTATTCCGCAGTATATGGCTGCACCCTTTAAAGACCTCTCAACCGGAGCAGAGTGATGAGTAAACGTACAAGATTTGTAATAGTACTGGTTGTTGTCGGGATATGTCTTGGATTTCTTTATCCGACATTCAGCTGGTATTTTTTAAGACCCGCATGGGAAAAGGATCTTGCTGCAAGCACAACGAGTGAAATCAAGGTATATTCCAAGGAAAAGACCGGGATTATTGTGGATGCATTAAAGGAAATCCTTTCAGAAGATCCTGATGCGCCGCTGATTGAGACGCTCAGGGAAAAAATCGATACCGGGGTTTTCATAGAAGATAAACCTTTCGCTTTCCTCGAAGACGAAGCCAAAACCAGGTATAAGGAAATTGATAAAAAATACCCGGATGTTCTGACGGCAGGAGATTTCATATCTCTGTTCCCCGGGTCCGAAATCAGATCACTTACCGACCTCAATTATACAATTGAAAATCATTTTGCAGAAGAGCTTCAAAAACTGAAGGAATACTCACGAAAAGGCGTTCTTCAGCTTGGTCTTGACCTTAAAGGCGGTATGGATGTTGTTCTTCAGGCTGATTTTGCAAGTCTGGAAGAAAGGCTTGATGACGGAGAGACCCTTACCCAGGACAGAAAGGATGAGGCCATTAACAGGGCTATGGAAATTCTT
>CAZKOK010000240.1:0-6478 GCA_964554355.1 uncultured Spirochaetia bacterium
AGCCTGAGTTCCTGATTTACATCCGCTGAATGATAAATATCAAATGGCGGGGTCTGTGATTTGCTTAAAAGCTCAATCTTTGCAGCATAAACTTCAATCTCGCCGGTTTCCAGATTGGAATTGGCCATCCCTTCGGGTCTTTTTCTTGCATCGCCTTCAACTGCAATTACATCCTGACTTCTCAGTTTGTGCGCTACCTTAAGAGCTTCCGGGGCCTGGTTCGGATCAAATACAACCTGTGTAAGCCCCCAGCGGTCATATAAATCTATAAAGATAACTCCGCCATGGTCACGGTAATTTTCAACCCAGCCATTAAGTTTAACTGTTTTTCCGGCTTCTTTTGCTCTTAATTCACCGCATGTATGTGTGCGTACTAGTTTCATAATTTCCTCAACTCTTATATAAAATCAATTTTTAAGCTTAAATTACTACAGTAATTTTGTAAGCAGTTCCTGGACCAGCTGCGGGTTTGCCGAACCCCGGGTAGCTTTCATCACCTGACCGACAAGAAAGCCCCTCGGTTTCCGGTCGCCTGCCTTAATCTGCTCAACGGCCCCGGGATTATCTTCCATAATCTTCACTATGATTTTTTCGAGATCTTCTGAACTCGCGGAAGAATCCCATCCCTGTTCCTCAATAATCTTTTCCGGGTCCTTGTCTTCGGCAAATACCAGTTCAAGCACCTGCTTTGCAATCTTCCCGTGAATTTCATTTGATTCAAGCTTCTTTATCATTGAAGCAAATCTTTTCACGGATAAAGGACTCTCTTCAAGACTGATACTCAGTCTGTTAAGCTCTTTTGCCACATCAGAGCGCAGCCAATTGGATGACAGAAGAGGATCGGCCCCTTCTGCAACTGCTCCTTCCAAAAAATCAGCACGTGATTTTTCATCAGTGATAAAATCAAGCGCGTCATTATCAAGTGAAAATTCGCCGGCAAGTCTCTGCTTCCTTGCAAGAGGAAGTTCGAACATCGCCTCATCAATCATTTTCAGAAAACTGCCGTCAGGCCTGAAAGGAGGAAGGTCGGGTTCGGGAAAATAACGGTAATCGAGCGCCGCTTCCTTGGTACGCATGCTTTCAGTCAGATTGCGTCCTTCATTCCAGAGTCTGGTTTCCTGAATTACTTCATTTCCTGCATCCAGGACTTTTGCCTGCCTTTTAATCTCATGATTAAGGGCCAGTTTTACAAATCTGGATGAATTGAGGTTTTTTATTTCGACTTTCCTGCCGAGTCCCTTACCGGGCAGGTTTATTGAAACATTCGCATCACAGCGCAGGCTGCCTTCTTCCATATTGCCGTCACAGACACCAAGATAACGGACAAGTCTGCGGAAATACTGAAGGAACTGTTCCGCTTCTTCGCCTGTCCTGAAATCGGGCATCGTAACAATTTCCAGCAGACTGGAACCGGCCCTGTTGTAATCGAGATATGAACTGCCGCCTTCATGGATCATTTTTCCGGCATCTTCTTCCAGATGGATATCATGTATACGCACCTTTTTTATTTCACCATCAGCTTCATATTCCAGCCAGCCGTCTTTCCCGAATGGATGTTCAAACTGACTAATCTGGTAGTTTTTGGTCATATCCGGGTAAAAATAGTTCTTCCTTTCAAAAACAGCATGTCTGGAAAGCTCACAGTTAAGGGCTTTGCAGACCATGTAGGAGTATTTAACAGCCTGTTCATTAAGCACAGGCAGCACCCCCGGATATCCCATACATACCGGACACACATTTGTATTCGGTTCTTCGCCGAATTTCATGCTGCAGGAACAGAATACTTTCGATTCTGTCAGCAGATGGATATGAATTTCCAGACCGATAAAAGACTCATATTTCATTTAAGGTCCTCCAGTCTGATTTTTCCGGGACATTGCGGTGCCGGCCATTCTTTTTCCAGTGCCTCCGTTACCGAAAACAGCCTGCCTTCACAAAACGGAGGTGCCATAAGCTGCATACCCACAGGAAGACCGTCAGCAACATCGACCGGAAAAGAATGCGCCGGGGTCCCTGCGAGGTTTGCAGTAGCGGTAAACTTGTCAGCCACTTTCTGCTGGAACTGATTCATCCCGCTGTCACCATGCGGAAACGCGGGGACCGGGAATACCGGTGACAGAAGCAGATCTGATTCTGCAAACACCTTATCCAGCGAATTGCGGATTGCCGTTCTGATTTTCTGCGCCCTGTGATAATACTGGTCCTGAAAACCGGATCTCAGAACATAAGTCCCCAGCAGGATCCTGAGTTTGACTTCATCGCCGAAGCCCGCGTCCCTGGTCTTCTGCATTAATTCAATCGGGTTTTCAGATTTTTTCATGCGCTGTCCGTAACGGACGCCGTCGAATCTTGCAAGGTTAGCACTTGCTTCGGCGGTAGCGATCGTATAATATGCGGGAATTACATATTCCAGCATGGGTATTTCAATTTTAATGGTTTTGTAGCCGAGTTTTTCAAGTCTTTCAACAGAAATTTCATAAGCCTTTTGGACAGCCGGATCAAGTGAAAGATCACCGGCCAAAACTCCAATGGTTTTTACTTCCTTTTCCCTGAAATCCGGAGGAGTATCGGCTGAGGTCTGATCATTGGGGTCCGGTCCCTTCATTACGGAAAAGATATCCCTGCACATTGCCGCCGATTCAGCGATAAAACCGATACATTCAAGCGAAGAGGCATAGGCCACAAGTCCGTATCTTGAGACTGCGCCGTAGGTCGGTTTGAATCCGTAAACTCCGCAGAAAGAAGCCGGCTGACGTATAGAACCGCCAGTATCAGAACCCAGGGCAAACGGAACAAAACCGGCAGCAACCGCTGCTGCTGATCCTCCGGAAGATCCTCCCGGAACATAACCCTTTTTCCAGGGGTTTTCAGTTGTTTTAATCCCGGAATTATCAGTAGATGAACCCATCCCGAATTCATCAAGATTCGTCTTGCCTATAACCGATGCCCCCGCTTCCAGAAGCTTTCTGACTGCAGTGGCATTATATGGCGAGGAAAGTCCCTCAAGCAGTTTTGAACCACAGGTGCAGTGAAAACCTTCGACCATGATATTATCCTTGACTGCAAAAGGAACGCCTGCAAGAGGTCCGTTCCCCGATTGGATAAAATCTCCGTTCAGTTCAATAAAGGAACCTGTAACCCTGTCCTTTTCTTTTATCAGCGATATGAGGCTGTTTTTCTTCTGCGGACTGCCTGTGACAGCTTTCCAGAGATCAAAAGATTTCATTATTGTCCTCTGTCTTTTAATTGCGCAGATTAAAGTACATTCGGAATTACTATAAATCTGCCGGACTTTTCTGGCGCCCTGTTAATCAGTTCATCTGTATTATTAGCGGGCTGACAACGGTCATCCCGGAGAACATTGTTCTGATTCAGAGCGTGTGTGGTGGGTTCGAGAGAAGAGATATCTACTGTTGTCATCGACTCAAAATATTCAAGCATCTGCGTAACAGCATGACCCAGTTTTTCCGCTTCGTCTTCTGAAAGTTCCAGACGGGCAAGAGCCGCTGTATTGTACAATTCAGTTTTGTCCATACTCTGTAAGTAATACCGGGATATAAGGGTGATGTCAAGTGGCAGGGTGATTGACAGCCGGATCCTGAGTGAGAGATTTAATTATGAATTGTGAATGAAGATTATAACCGTATTCGGGGGCTGTCCCCATTTAGGTGTCCGGAAGTTTACTGAAGCATGTTCTTTACATCCGGACATCCTGCCGCATCCCCTGCGGTCTGTCCATCTGCATCAACAGCCGAAGGATCAGCCCCGGCAGCCAGCAGAAGTTCAATAATTTCGGCATAACAATTCTCTGCGGCGTAATGAAGAGGCGTTTTGCCATTATCATCCGGCAAATTCGGATCAGCTCCGCCGGACAGAAGAAGATTCAATAAAGCGACATCTCCGTTTCCGGCACAATAATGAAGCGCTGTTCTCCCCTCTTCATCCCGAGCATTAACAGAAGCCCCGTTTGCGATCAAAGACTCAGCGTCTTCTGTCAGTCCGTCACGGACCGCTTCATGAAGAGGTGTCACGGTCCTGCCGGTTGCACAGGAAAACAGAATGCAAACCGCTGCCGCCAAAAAAATACTGATTTTTTTCATTCCTTGATTTTACTTTTTAAAGAAAGGAGATGTCAAGCAAATTGAGAAATGAAACAGTAATTTTAAATTTAGTGAGGGTTTTTACTGCAGTGAACGGGAACAGGTAATGTTTATAAATAAGCCGGTCAAAAGATAAAAAATGAGGTATATTGAAACACAAAAAAGGATATGTATATGAAAAAAAGTGTTTCAGTTATCGTTTTTCTTTCGACAATATCGATTTCGGCGTTTTGCCTGGACGGCTGGGAAATAAACGTTCTTGGCAGTATCGGTTATATATTAAATGACAGGACGGGTGTGAATGAAGACGGAGCAACTGTTCCTCCACACAGCCGGGAAGCAGGCGGCCAGATTCTTGTTCCTCTCAGCAGTCAGTTCAGGCTGGGGATTGAAGCAGGTATGCAGTATATTTATTCGTATGTACTTGATCTTGAGTCCTACGGCTATACCGGAATAGGAGCTGTTTCAACACCGGGACGTTTTTCTGTGGTTGCCGGGTATGATTTTTCAGATGTTTTTTCAATACAGCTGGGCTGCGGTATATTCTTTTTTGCTTTTCCTGATTTTCTGCCGCCGAGTATTTTTACTTCATTAATATACAGCACCAGGATAACTGATAATTTGTTTATTCCGCTGTATATCAGAATGAATATATTGGTATGCAGCGATACATTGTATTTTCTGGAAGCAGGCAGCGGAATCTCCGTGAGGTTCTGAATCTGCAGCCTGGATAAGTTCTCAATGGATATTCATATCAACCACAATATGGCAGTGAAACCCGCCTGCATTCTCGAACATTACAGTTCCGGCAAGCTGCTGGTCGACAATTTCGCTGACAAGTTTTAAACCGAATGTTGTAAGGGAATCAAGGCTGAACATGGAAGGCAGGCCTCTTCCATTGTCCCTGAAATCAAGATAAAGACTGCTTCCATCTTTAGAGATCTTTATTGTGATGGTCCCCTTTGCTTTTCCTTTAAAGCCGCAATTAATTGAATTGGTTATCAGCTCATTAATAACCATTCCGAGGGGAATCGCTGTATTCATGTGAACAGAAATGTCATCAATTTCTTTTTTAAACTGCACTCCGTCCGGAGAAATATGTTTGGCTTGTCTGATCATGTTGATGATATCATCAATATAACCTGAAAGATTTATTTCATTCAGATTGCCTGACTCATAAATAAGCTCATGCACGCGGGATATTGCAGATAATTTTGTTTCGCAATCCTTTAATGCCTCGCCTTTTTCGGAATCATTCAGCTGTGTAAGTTTTCTATTGATTATTCCTGATACAAGCTGCATATTGCTTCGTGTACGGTCATAAAGTTCCCTGATAATTGACTCATTTTCCTGCATCGATAACTCAAGACGCCTGGTATTCATTATATTTCCATCCTCTGTATAGTTATTTGAGATGTAAATTTGAATGCCTTAAATGCAGGCCTGACAAAAGCCAAAGCAAATATATCTTTTTTAAAAGCATTAACTCTTCTGCATGATTAATAATAATAACAGTATGATGAGAATTCAAATAATATTAGTAAAAATTAACTATTCTGCGGATTTATCCTGCCTGTGCCTGCAGTTTGTTCATTTTGATCTGTTCCCTGATCTTTTTTTCAGCTTCTGCAGGAAGGTGCCAGAATTCAAGTCCGGTTTTGTACGTATGTTCGCCTGCGGGCCGCGACCAGATTATTTTGCAGTAAATATTCACTTTTTCTTCCGTGTCGGAGAAAAACAGCGTAAGATTTATTATCTTCCCGGTCTGCTGCCCGGTCCCGGAAATAATGCACAAACCTCCAAGGCTGATGTCTTCCAGCGTGGCAAACGCTTTCTCCTGGAAATTGATTTCGGCATCAAGCGGCAGCCTGGGATATTTTCTTCTGTTATCCATGTTATCTACCCCTCCCGGTAAATCTCCAATTTACCGGCAACCAGACCAAACTCTTCTTTACAGTACAATATTTTTATCAATAAGGGATGGTCGTTTTTAAATAAATGCCTCAATTACTATTATAGTCATTTTCTCTAATTTGTCAAAGAAATAACAGGAAATATACATAAATTATTTAAATCCAAGGACCTTGCGGGCACTCAGGCCTGTTTTGTAGCCTTCTGCAGAAAGCAGGATAAATATGTAAAAATCATCATCTTCCCAGTCTACCGGTACGGCTGTTACCTTGAATTCATATTCTCCAGTTCCGCCTTTCAGCCTGAATCTTTCATGTACCCTGAATTCGGAGCTGTCTGCTCCGTTATTGAAAATCACCTTCAGATCAGCGGTCAGGTTTACAGGAATGGAATATGACAGCCGTACTGTGAATTCAGTTGCAACTCCGTCAACAAGAAATCTGTCAGGATTTACAGAAGTGATAATT
>CAZKOK010000241.1:0-6464 GCA_964554355.1 uncultured Spirochaetia bacterium
ATAGATATATAGCGGAACAAGAAAAACATTCCTGATAATTTTCTTCATTTATACAATTTAATGCTAATTATCCACTTTGTCTAATCATCCTTTTTTTAAGATAATTTAATCTGCCAAATTTATGCTTAATTTTGAAAACAATTATTTTATGTTGTATAGTGGTAATTATGAAAACATACAAAATTATAAAAATTTTATTTTCCCTTTTAGTTGTCCTGTTTTTTTCTTCCTGCTTTACTTCATCGGGGTCTCTTCTTTCTGATATAGTAAAGGCAGATTCCGGAAACTCTTCGGATTCCGAAGATGAAGATGAGGAACCGCCTGAGGAAGAAGCACCGGGCAGACTCAGTATTCATTCCTCTCCTTCAGGATGCGATATATATATTAATAACAGATATTACGGGACTTCTCCTCTGTATCTGGAAGACATGCCGGGCGGGTATTATACAGTCAGGGCTGAAAAAGAGGGTTATCTTGATGACGAAACATCATTTTATTATGATGAAGGAAGCAATTATTCAGTAAGCCTTTACCCGCAGAAAATATTCGGATACATAAATCTGCATATCACTCCCTATAATGCGGTTGTTACCTTCAGCGGATTTACACTGGAACAGGGTATCAACAAGGTGCCTGCGGGCGACGCTTATCTGGAAGCCAGACTTTTCGGCTACACTGCATTTTCAGAATATTTGGTGATATTCGAAAATCAGACTGTCTCTGTCGATATAACACTTGAGGAAGCCGATTTTGGAATTCTCGGCTTCCGGACAAACAGACCGAGGTTTAATCCGGAATCATATTCCAGCCTTGGAAAGGTTAAAATAATTATCGAGGCTGCAGCTCCCGGAGCCGGCCGGGTTTCTGTTATAAATCAACAGGGATTAACCGTCAAAAAATTCGATGATATTGTTTTCAATTCAATTACCACAAATATTACCTGGGACGGAAAAGATGATAACGGAGCTGCAGTCCCTGACGGGATTTACACCATTATGGTTGACGCTGCAGATCATCAGGGAAATTTCCGCCAGACCGGTACCATATCCGTTGAAGCTGATTCATCATATACTTTTGATCTGTTTAATTCGTGGAACGGGGTTTCCGGTCTTGCCTACTCCCCGAATGCTTCAACACTTCCGGATAACTCTTTCAGTATTTCGCTGCTATCAAGCCTGTCAATAGACGCAAGGGGAGCCGGAGACCCGATTTTCCGCCTGCCTGTGCAGATTTCATCCAGAATATCGATTATAGACTGGTTTGAGCTGGGACTTCAGGCAACGCTGATTCTTTCAAACGGGGGAGCCCCTATGAATATCGGAGTTTCCCTGAAATATGCCCTTCTGCCTGACGGATTTTTCCGTATGGCCGCCTACGGTAAAATGACATATGTCAACGGCACCCTTGCCGACACCCAGGCCAATTATACAGGTCTGGCTGCAGGTACTGCAATGGAAGCCGTAATGGGACCTGTGCATCTTGTTTTCAGTCCCGAAGCCGTTATTTCATACACATATCCGGACCTTGACGGCCCTGTTCCTTTCGGTCTCTATTTATACGGATATCTTAAAGGCGGTATCGCGCTTGATCTGGATATGATTTCTGCGGGAATTTCAGGATCATTCCGCTTAAGGCCATTTACTGAAGGTCTGGCCTTTGATTTTCCTGCGCAGGCCGCGTTTGAAGCCAATATAACATTCCCCGATTTTCCGGTTAAAGCCTCACTTATGGGAGGTCTCGAATTTACACCCACATCATACTACAATTTCTGGGGAATCGGACTGGGCTTCACGGAATAAAATACCTCACGCTACGACACTACGGTAAAAACGACGCAACGTTTTAATTTTGTTTTATCGGCAAAAAAAAAGACTGCCATTTATAAGGCAGTCTTTTTTTAAAATTCATAATTATATTCGCTATCCTTTCTTGATAAACGCATCCTTGAAGCCGCGCTTTCTGAAATTATAGAGAAGAGCTCCGCTTTCATCAGGCTGAAGAGGGCCGATCAGGATCTTGTAATTTTTGGTGTTTTTCACATTTGCTACCACGACTGTCACCGGATACTGATCGACAAGTTCATTATAAATTTCCATTACACTTGTCTGGTCGGTGTATACTGCCAGCTGAAGATAATCATTTCCGGCTGTAAGTGTGTTATCAATATCAGAGCTTTCAATTTTGGTGTCGCTCTTGCTGTCTTCGGCCGCAACATAGCTCCCTCTGACCATATTTGTCGGGACAAGAGTTACGCCGCTTGCTGATGTTTCCTGAACTGCGGTTGAATCTGATTCAGAAGAATCAGTTACTGCAGAGGCAATAAGGGTTGTCTGATCATCTTCTTCCTGCTCTTCTCCGGGAACAACGGGATCAGATTCGGCAACAAAGTCCGTTTCTTCTGTTTCTTCAGCCGGATTTGCAAGCATTGTATCATATGTAAGCGAGTCGCCTTCAGGAGCCTCAGGTTCTGCATCAACAAGCAGGGGCTCCTCTTCTGAAGCTTCAGGTTCAGCTGCCAGTATTGCGGAAGATTCAGGTATTTCGGCTTCCTGGATTTCAGGATCATGCATTGCCAGAAGATTGTCCCTATCAGAAAGAGGAACACCGGCAAGGTTTTCTGCCGAAGCAAGCGCATATGGATCCAGAGGAATGCTTCCTTCCGAAAAGCTTGCAGATTCTTCGGGTGCCATGGCAAAAAGACTGTCATATACGGCTTTGTCTTCATCATCTGTAAGCGGACTTGCAACAGCCAGATTATTAAAATTCCTGTTCGCATGCAGCATCGGATCAGCCTGGGTATCATCCACTGAATACTCGGAAGATGCGGAATCGGGTTCGGTCGGTGTATTCATAACAAGGCTGCCGTACGGATAATCCATTTCATCGGGATCGGCATAACTGTCATCAACAGCCAATTCAGAAGAAGCTGATAAAGGAACTTCAGGATTATCAAGCGCCATATTATCCGGCAGATATGTATACTGGCCCGGTTTTGCAAACACATCGCTGTATACAAGACCGGAATCATCGGCAAGAGAAGGAGGGGCAAGGGCCAGATCGCCGTAATCTTCATTTTCCCCAAGCGGATAAGCAAGGAAATCATTGTATTGTGCTTCATCCGGACCTTCATCTGCTGCCGGAGTTGTTTCCACAGCAACTGCAGTTTCGCTTTCATTGGTTTTTTCATATGAAGGCAGATCGGGAGTGGCTGCAAGATTGTCAATACCTTTTTCTGCTTTTACAAAGCCTGAATTTATTTCCGGGATATCTTCATCAAGTATTGCAGGATCATCCGGATTCACATCCAGAACGCTTTCTCTGGGAGGTTTTCTGGCTCCGGATTCGGAAAGACTGGGTACATCCGGTGTCGAATCCTCCTGTGCAACGGTCTGCACGGTTTCCGTATTCTCTGCGGTTTGGTCGGTTTCCGTCTGCCCGTCTCCCTGTCCGGTCTGCTCTGTCTGCTCTGTCTGCTGGGTATCAGCAACAATGGTATCTGTATGGTCCGGTTCCACCGGAGTCGCCTGTATTTCTTCTTCTGCGGCACCTGAAAGTGCATAACGTTCCCTCAGGTTCCTGATGGCCCGGAGATACGCGCTGTCTTCAACATTTGAAGCCGAAGCTGCAGGATTTATATCGGGATCCGGATTTTCGGCCATATCTTTCTGGTTCAGACTGTAAAGCTGGTCAGCACTTGACACAACCCTTACGCTTGCGCGGATAATCTGGCTGGCGATAAACCCCAGTCCCTGTGCTGCTTCACTGGAAACAAGCAGGAAAACACCTTCCTGGTCCAGCCTGCTGATAATTATCAGCGTAACTGTTTTTCCGTTAGTCAGGTTTTTTACTTCAACAATAGTATTGCGCGGAAAAGAGTTTGATGCTCCGTAAAATCCGCTTGACGGGAATTCACCATACTGCGCCATGGCAACAGTCCCTTCCCATTGTTCATCTGCTGCAAGCGACAAAATAATAAAGGAAATTAAAAATAAAATTATGACTTTAACTTTCACAAAAGTCTCCTAAATCACTTAAAAACCGGTCCCATGAAGCGAAACAGTTTCCGCCTGGCCGTAAATACAGGCATTAGCCAGTTTTACACCGAAATCCATACAGGCTTTAAGAAGATCAGCCTCATCATAAACCCCGGAAGCATCAAGTTCTCCGGAGTAGAGCTCTTTTTCGGAAACAACGTTTAGATAGGAATATGAAACCCTTTCCAGAGAATAAACTTCATTTTCAAGAACAAAACCGATCCGGATAACCAACAGGAAGTCTGCACAGGAGTTTTTACCCAGACGCAGTGCATCTGAAGATTCAACATAAGAAATACCGTAATTGGATACAATTTGCCCGTCTTCAAAAAAAGCGTCCATTGCTCCTGATTCCAGCGAAAAAACCATATCCCTTACCTGCTGGTTCTCCTTAAGCAGTTGCTCATCCAATCCGGCGATTACAACAAAAACCATATCTGCAAACAGAATCCCGCCCGCAGAAAGGCTTATTATTAATAATAGCACAATTTTTTTCATTTTGCACTCCGCTGACAGTCCTTTCGTCAATTCCTTTTAGATTATCGGCCCGATGCTGCCTTTCATTAACAGACTATAAAATAAATATGAAGCTTTGCATTAACCTGATTTTTATAATTTACCGATATAAATTCAGAAGAGAATATTATTAAACAGCAGGAAACAGACCGGCTCTTGTGAGAATTCATAATTTTTGTTAGTTTAGGTATCAGGTTTCAAGGAGAATTTATGTCGGACAAGTCAACATCAAAAAAAGATGCAGATTCTGTATCATTTCTGGATCTGGTTCTGGTTATTGTTAAATACTGGAAGTTCGTCTTTTTTGCAACCCTTGCGGCCGCTGTTCTTGTTATTGCTTATTCGGTAATAAGCATAGTATTGGATCCGGAAGATTCTTATCTGCCTAATAAATACACTCCTGAGGTGGTTGTAAGGCTTCAGGAAGAAGGAGGGACCCTGTCTGCACTGTCGGGCTCAAGCAGCCTGAATGTTTTTTCCGGGCTTGCCGGCATAAGTGAAGGACCAAGTAATTCAGATCTGGCTCTGGCAATTCTTGATGGTCCGACATTAATTGATCAGATTACCAATGAGTTTGATTTTATCGGCAAATACAAAATTGTAAAAAAACCTGTAACAAGCTCAAGAAAAATCTATAATGAAAGTCTCAGAAGTAACTATGATATGTCAACCGGTCTTTTGGTTATCGGTTACACGGATATTGATCCTGAATTTGCTACCGACGTGGTTAATTTTATTCTGCCCAGGCTGGAAGAAAGATTCAAGGAGCTGACACTTGAAACAGTAAGGACCAAGAAGGAATTTCTGGAAAAACGACTGGATGAAGTTGAAAAAGACCTGGAAACCGCACGCAATAATTTAATTAACTTTCAGCTCAAATACGGAATATACAATCTGGAAGCCCAGGGCCAGGTCCTGCTTACAGAAATTACAAGAATTACATCAGAAATGGTCATGAAGGAACTGGAAATCGATGAACTTAAAAAAACCTGGGATGATGATTCGGCCCCGGTGCGGTCGGCTGAAAAAGAACTTGAGCAGCTTGAGACCCTTCTCAAGGTAAAAAAACAGGGCTTTGAATCAATATCACCGGAAGCCGTTTCATCTACAGAGTATATCCCTCAGAAAGAGCTGCCCGAGATTGCAGTTATTTATGCCGATCTGACAACAGAAATAGGTGTGCATACCAGCATTAAAAACCTTTTAAGACAGGAATATGAGAAGGTAAAACTTGAAGAGATGGACAATTCAAAAATGTTTCAGGTAGTGGAAAGAGCCACAGTCCCCGAAATAAAGTCAGAACCCAGCAGAGGATTAATCTGCATAATTTTCACATTTGACTGCTTTTTAATTTCGCTTGTAATATCCTTCTTCCGCGAATACCTGCATAACGCCCGAAAAGACCCCGAAGAATCATTGAAACTTGACGCAATAAAAGAGCATTTCCCGATAAAAATGAAAAGAAAGAAATGAAATATTATGTCATTCAGGTAAAAACAGGGAATGAATTAAAATTCAAAAGCTTTCTTCTTGGAAATCAAAAAAAAGAAATTCCGGAAAAAACGGAAATTTACGTCCCACAGAGAATTCTGACCGTTAAAAGGGGGGGGGAAAAGCAGAACAGAATTTCCCCTGTTTTTCCCGGTTATGTTTTCATCGAAACTGAAGATCTCCCATCTTCTGCTGTTAAATCCATAATCAACGTAAACGGATTTATCAGAATTCTGCCTGAAAATTCCCGTCCCGCTCCGCTTCAGGGTGAAGAACAGGAAATACTGAAAGGACTCCTGTTTTCCGGAGAAATAATAGCCAAGTCCGGCATAACTTTTGACGAGAATAATAAAATAAGGGTACTGAAAGGGCCTCTTGCCGGTCTGGAAGGGAAAATTATAAAAGTTGATAAAGTTGAAACAC
>CAZKOK010000242.1:0-6458 GCA_964554355.1 uncultured Spirochaetia bacterium
TATCTGCTGACACTTCTCGGAGAAACGGATACTCATTACTTTTATCTGGATTTCTTTAAATCCTTTATGAAATAATCCGGCCGGCCATTCCAGGTCACATGACCACAATCAACAATTTCTTCCCGGCTGCCTGGGAATATCCGGTAAATTTAAACCAGATGCAGATATATTCCCAGATAAAAACAGGCACATCCGCCGACAACAAACAGATGCCATACAGCATGATAATGAGGAAGCTTCTTTGACGCATAAAAGATAATACCCGCAGTATAAACCCCACCCCCTGCAATCAGCCAGCCGATAACATTTTCCGGAACAGCCGCGGTAAAATCTTTCCAGAAAAAGACAACCATCCAGCCCATCACCAGATAAAAAACCACATGCAGCGGTCTGAGCCTTCCCCAGAAGACAAGGGTAAAGACAATGCCGGCCGCAACCAGTCCCCATTCAATTGCAAGCATGATGTTTCCTGTGCGCGATGTCATTTGAAAACAGAAAGGCGTGTAAGTTCCCGCAATAAGGAAATATATGTTTGAGTGGTCGAATATCCTTAAAAGCCGTTTGGCCATGGAAGGTTTTACAAGGTGATACAGCGCCGATCCCGCAAACATCATTACCATTGTTACACAGAAAATCAGGGCACCCAAGGCATTGCCTCCGCCGTATGCCCTGATCATTATCAGCACCAGCCCGATTACTCCTGCCGCGGCCCCTGCTGCATGAGTCAGGCTGTTAAGCTTCTCTTCATCGGCACTGTCATGCGTATGCAGGGTGATGTTTGTATCTATCCAGTTCTGCAATTTTCCCATGAATGATTCTCCTCCGGGTGAATGTACTCATTTTTCCCGGGAACAGCAAGCGGAGGGCCCACACGACAACGCTACGGCGCGACATATAAAGTGAAAGCTGAATGGCCTGCCGGACAAGGGTATCGAAATTGGTATCGGTGATTGTAGTTCTCACAGGGTTCACAGAAACACTGAAAGGCTATAGATAATCGGCCAATTGTTTAAAATTGTTCACTGTAATATCCGGCTTTCCTGAATATTGCCAGCTTTTATTATTCCTGTTCAGCCAGCATACTTTTATTCCTGCACTGTTGGCGCCGATTATATCCGAGCTTGCATCACCAATGTGAAGAATTTCATCCGGTTTTAATTTGAAATCCCTCATGATCGTTGAAAAGAAATTATTTCGTTTCCAGATTTTATATGTTTTCAGGTTTTCAGAAGTGTATAATGCATCACAGGGAAAAACATCAAGTATCCCCTCAAGCATATCATTGTCCGCATCAGAACTCAGGCAGATTATATATTTTTTCTTCATATCTTTCAGAAAGGCCGGCGAGTCATGAAAAACATGGGGATTTTTATGGATGGCTTTAAGTCCAAGAGACGCTTCGTTGGGAGGATATTTTACACCCAGTTCATTAAATACTGTTAAATACACCTGCTCAAAAACAGCCTCAAGTTTGAAAAAGTCGTTCAACTGCTCCATATCCTGTAAAATCCTGAAAACATGTTTTGTTGCAAGACTCCACCCCTTATCCGCAAGTTCTTTATCAAAACTGCTTCCAAGAAAATTTTTCCATAATTTATATTTATTTGGAGTGATATCCACAAGTGTCTGAAAAATATCAATGCTCAGTAATTTCATCATTCAACCTGAAAATATAATATGCGATTTTCCTGGTTTTTTGAATTCATCGCATTATTTGGAATCATCCACATACCCCGATAATTTCACATGCTCCCTTACCAGATGTTATCCCCGCCGTCCCGATTGCCCGGGAGTCCAACTGCCCCTCACTTCGCCAAGTCCCCGTCGCGTCGTAGCGTCGTCGCGTGAGTTTTATACCAGGCGGTATCCTTGCATATATCCGGAAATATGTTAATATTCCTGCAGAATTGACTGATGAGAGACATATGAAAAGGATTTTCTTTATTTTTACATCGCTTATTGGTGGATTATTCCTAATCGGGGGCTGCGCAACGTCTCCGCTGAAGCCGGGAAAGGATATCAAAATTGATCAGACGGCCCCGGATTATTCAGAAAAATTATTAAGGGAACAGTCCGAACTGCTGCAGAGCGACGAAATAGATACAGAAGAAGAGATTCAGTCATTCAGCATGCTGTTTCTTGATAACAGCAGAAGTAAAATCGACGGGGACGAATTGTATGAATTCAAATATCAGGCTGAACAGTGGCGTCATGCTTTCCTGCATGATTCAATAATCAGGATAAAGGAATCGGAAGACACTGAGGAAATCAGAAAAGAAATCTCCATTCTTGAAGCGCTTCCGCTGTGGATTTTTTCAGAAGACCTGACTGCAATCGGCAACCATATAGAAAGTCTTGACGCAAACAGGGCCCCTCTTTTCGATGCATACAGAAGTCTTGTCCTTAAACAGGGGGACTTTGAGCTTACACGGGAACTTTATGACAGATATGAAACCCTTAAGCCTTTCTATGCGGCTGACAGCATCATTGACGGGCCGGACAAGACACTGAAAATCCTGCCGCTTATTGATTCAAACTGGACCTGGAAAAGATGGTCCGGTTATTCCGCGTTTATGGATTATCAGAGAATTAACGGGAATGTCGTGTACCGTGGAATTGAATTCAAAAACGACGATGTTATTATTTCAAGCCTTAATTCATACTCGGACAGTGCGTTCGTGGTGTATTCGGAAAAAGAAGACCTGGCAACACATATATCTGTTTAAACAGGCCGGTTTTTCAGCTGAATTGCCCCCCGAAACCCCGATAAAAAGGCATTTTATGGAAATGAATGCTCATATGGGTTTTACCACCGAAAAAATGCTGATTCCTACCGATCTTCTGGGATGGGATGCCTTTAAGCTGTCCGCTGTAATTGATAACGGGGGTTTTACTGACAATATCATCAGGCAGCTGATTATCGACAAGTTTGACGAATACCTGATGACATGGCCGATAAGTGAAAAAAACGGCGAATACAAATTCTACAGGGACTCATCCGGAACAACACTTAAAAATACATTTCTGCTCGCTCCCATATTGCGCGGACTGTTCGGATTCAATAAAAACAATTTTCCAATGGAGACAGAGCAGATGCTGGCTTTTATGGAACTGATGCCCAGGGACCTGAAAGACGCTGTCCATTGCCTGACTCCGGCGATAAGCGAAATAATGAAAGACTACCGGCTGTGGGACACCTTCTCATTCAGTTCATTCTACAGCAATCCGGAAATTCAGGAGCTTGTGGAAAAATCGCTTAAAAAAGCTGAAAGATGGTTTGAGATGGAAGAGAAATAACCGCCGGTTGTTTTTTATCCTGTACTCCAGGTTGTCCGCTTTATCTTAATCTGACAATCGGTTCATTTTTCATCAGATTTGTCCTGATTGACAGGTCATAGACCGTTGCGCAAAGCCATTTATCCTCGTTTATCATAAAGGAAATCTCGAGCCTGGCTTCACGGTTTCCGGGCTGGTGCGGCGGATTGAGTGTTCCGAGTACCGGGTCATCTTCATTGAGCGGTATGATGATTTTTTTATCGCCGTCTTCCATATTATGAAGCTTGCCGTCCTTATCGTAGAGAAACTCCTGGTAATTGTGGTGCTTCTTGCCGATTTCGCAGATAAGCAGCTTGAATATTTTCTCAGGCAGTCCCCTGGAACAGGTGGGCGTAAGCCTGCGTTTCCAGAAATCCGGAGCTGTGGGAAAGGGTGTATAGCGCGGAACTATGACATTGTATTCGGGCTTGAGTGTTTTGGCATTATGGGTGACAAATGCATAATCGTGAACGATAAAATCACTTGTAACCATTTTTTCGGCTGCAAATATCGCCCCACCGTAGGCAACTGCGTTGAAAGGCTGCCAGGACTGTACGCGCGACCTTCCGAATTCATCTTCGAAGAATTTATGCACACCTGGCAGAAGAGAAGATCCGCCGACCATTAGCACGTTGCTTATTTCATCCCTGCCGATTCCCATGCGGGCGGCCGAATCAAGTATTGCCGAGAGCGTGCTGTCAAGGATATGGTAAAGGCCCCTTTCCGTCAGAACATTGATAAAATCATCTCTCGTGATGTCCATCGCCTGGTCGAGGCATCTCTGTTCGGCAAATACCCTTATCTCGAAACTCTGATATTCTTTCGGAGGAACCAGGTAGAATGTTTCGGTTTCCTTGAAAAACAGGTTTTCCTTAATTCGTCTCGCTTCTTCAAGCAGAAGATTGTTCCAGACCAGTCCGCCTGTTATATCGTTTTTATCAAAGGAATATCCGGTTTTAATACAGAAATGATCAACAAGCCAACGGTCAATGACATTTCCGCCGATCGGGACCCCTTCCTTGGCAAGGACCGTACAGCGGCCCGCTCCTGACACTTTTTCATCAATACGCACAAGCGCCAGGTCCAGTGTCCCGCCGCCGAAATCAAAGACAAGCACATTCTGGGGCTCATCAATGCGCAGCCCGTAGCCGATGGCAGCCGCAACGGGCTCATCAACAAGCCGGAATTTCCTGATATGCAGGCCGCGGGCTATCTGCTTGAGCTGGGCCCTGTAGGGTTCATAACAGTCTACCGGGACCGTGAAGGTCAGACTGCGCATCGGGACGCCATCCTGTTGTTTTATCAGGCGGCTTATCTGCTCCATGAAAATTCTTGCTGCGGCCCTGGCCGAATAGGATTTTTTATCCACTTTTTTAAGGATATCATATCCCGACCGCAGCAGTGCAGGTTTGAAATTGGTAATTACCCTACTGAAACGTGTGTAGGTTTCTTTTTCAAGCGCTGTTTTGCCGATTTCATACTTCTGTCTTTTTATAAAAAGAAACCTTTTTACGTCACCGATATAAATGGCTGAAGGAACTGCATGTTCATTCTTGATAAGCTGGCCTTCCTGCTGCCCCCTGGAGACACCTGCAAATTCAAGCAGATGAACAGAGCTGCTTGCATTGTCCCATTTGGCGACCACACTGTTTGTTGTTCCAAGATCGACCGAATAATGTATCATGTTCCTTCCTTATAAGCTGTTTTCCTGTATTGTATAAGCCATTCTACCAGATTTTTATATTTTTTGGAGTGCCAAAACGCAAAAACCCGAATTTAATCCTTATCCTCCAGGCTCAACTCGCCTTCGCCGCCATCTGCCTGGTCAATACTCAGCCAGCCGGCATCGCCGACGCCTATCCGCTCCTGTATGCACGCAATCGCCTGATTTATCAGCCTTTCGGGAAATTTCTTTCTGATGCTGTTGAGAAACGCTATTGACTTGCAAGTCCCGCATTTACCAAGAATCCTGACAAATGTGTAGTAAAATTCCTTATAGGTATCAATATCATCTTCATATACAGCTGACAGAAATCGGTGCATCTGTTCTTCGGCTGCAGAATCCGCACCTGCAGCTGAAAAAAATGACAGAATCTCCATTCTGGATGAAATTGATCCGAAATTCTGAAGTTCTTTGCTGAAAAACGGAATAAGTGACTTTATTCTTTTCTGACCTGCATATCTGATTATCCTGGTTTTGAGAATATCATCTGCAGATGTGAAAATATCAGGAATTAACCTGTAAGCCTCCTCCCCGACCGCCTTAACGGCCGTGAACATAAGTTCCGGGTGTTTTGAAGCCATTGCATCAGATATTATATCATCTTTCAGCTTAAGCTTTGTGCAGACAATGCTCAGGGATTCCAGATATTTTATTTTGGGACCGACAAATTTTTCGGCAAGATAATTTTGTCTGAGCATATCCTCGGCTGTTCCTTTCCTTGCAATAAGATCAATAAAATCCATTATTTTCCCAAGCCATCTCATCAGCTCATGACTTTCCAGATTTTTCCTGTACTGAAGATTTACTCTGAAAGCGCCCGAAGGTGAGATTTTTCTGACAATATCCAGCCGCAGGAAGTCCGGGTGTACCAGAAAATCCTTAATATGCTTTCTGGCTTCCGGACTTAAAGCAGCCCTGATCCCTGCAGTGGATGATCCCGTAATTAAAAGGGCGTCATCAAAACCCGAGTCGTTAAACCTTATATCCATTTCGCGATTGTTCAGGAAAAAGCGCGTGCTTTCAATTGCCATGACCTCAGTTTGAAGGTCCGGTGTTTCTATTCTGATAAAAAGACTTGGAATACCTTTTGAGGTCGTTTCGTCATAGAACTTCTCATAATGAATTTCAAACAGGTGATTTCTAAACTCTCCGCTTAATTCATACCGGCTCTCTGCATTGTTAAAAGACAGCCTGTATCCCTGTTCAAGGGATAAGCCCAAAAAAAAGCCTTCAGCACGCTTCCTGTTGATGTTTATACATTTCACAGCCGCAGCTATGGGAAAAAACAGGCATAAAAATAAAACTATTCCAATGGCTCCCGGACTCATTCTTTCTCCTCCAGACTCAGATCGCCTTCGCCGTCATCTGCCTGGCCAACACTCAGCCAGCCGGCATCACCGACCCCTATCCGCTCCTGTAT
>CAZKOK010000243.1:0-6455 GCA_964554355.1 uncultured Spirochaetia bacterium
TTCTGAAAATACGATTCATTATGAAAATCCGCAAAACTCGGAAGAATCAGCAATCAGCAGGGTCGGTTCGGTGCTGTATGAAAAGATGTTCAGAAATTACACAAAAAAGCAATGGGACCTCTGCCCCGACCAGCTGGATGCTCAGGTAATGGACAGAATCCCGGTAAGAACGAATTTCGATGACCGCTATTTTACGGATTCATGGCAGGCGATGCCCCGGGAAGGCTACCATAAATTATTTGATAATATACTCGACCATACTAATATAGAAGTAATACTTAATGCAGATTTCCTTGATAACAGCAGGGAATTCGGTCCCTGGGAAAAACTTTTTTTCACCGGAAGAATTGACAGTTATTTCAGGCTGCATGGCCTGCCCGAACTTCAGTACCGCTCGCTGCACTTTGAATTTGAAACGCTTGACATGGAATGGTATCAGAAGAGCACGACTATCAATTATCCCAACGACAATAGATTCACCAGAATTACCGAACCCAAGCACTCAACCGGTCAGAAGCACCCGAAAACAACAGTCATCCGGGAATATCCCCGCCGGGACGGGGAACCTTATTACCCGGTGCTGAATCAGAAAAACCATAAATTTTACAGGCAGTATCAGGCAGCCGCTGATGAAAAACAGAGACAGAATGTATACTTTGCCGGCAGACTTGCCAATTACAGATATTTCAACATGGACGCCGCAATAAAGAACGCTCTTGATCTGTATGACAGCATTGAAGGCTGAACCGCACATTACGATGTAACACAGCAATAAGGCAGCGCAATGTTGTTTTTAGCCGGGGAAGACATTGATTTTAGATTTGAATGCTTTTATAATAGCGAAGAAAACGAATTGCAAATAGTAATGAACCGCTTGATCTGTTTACCGTTTCCGTAATGGAGGTACTTAAAATAGGGAAACCTGCTATATCTATTATTACACCTTTATACAACGGTGTTCCATATATTCATGAAGCCGCCGGTTCTGTTCTCTCACAGACTTTCAGGGATTTTGAATGGATTATCGTCGATGACAATTCCAGAGATGCTTCCCTGCAGATGATTTCCGATGTCTCTCTGCAGGACCCGAGAATAAAAATCATACCGCACAGCGAGAACCGCGGGCCGGTTATTTCCAGAAACAGCGCAATACAAAAGGCGAAAGGACGCTATATAGCCTTTCTGGATATAGATGATTTATGGCTTCCTGAAAAACTGGAAAAGCAGATAGAATTCATGGAAAAGAAAAATGCCCATCTTTCGTATACGGAATATAAAAAAATCAATGCAAACGGAACCCTTAAAACAGGAATCCAGATAAAAGTCCCGTACAAAATATCCTATAAAAAAATAATCAGGTCCAATTCAATTATGGCCTCCTCCGCAATGTATGACACAAGAATAACAGGCAGGGTTTTCCAGGACCCTGAAATCCCGTTCGGCAAGGATGATCTTGTTTTCTTCTCCGGAATCATTAAAGACCATGGTCCCGCATACGGGCTGAAAATGGACCTGGCAAGATACAGGGTCCACAATGATTCAATAACCAGGGACAAACTTCATTGCGCCAGAGAACAGTGGCATCTTTACAGAAAAATCCTCAGACTCCCCCTGTATTCAGCCCTGTACAACTACCTGATTTATGCTATAAAGGGCTTTCTGAAATTTGTTCTCTGATCCCGGGGAGATTTCCCGGATTCCGGAAAAATTTATCCGGCATCAGTATAGTCTCTTCATCCAATAAAAAGCCGAAGCACCTGTGGCATGCTTCGGCTTTTTATGAATATCCGATAATCTGAGATTGTTAAAATCTGAAACCTAATCCGATCCCGGCATTCCAGGAAAAGCCGCCCTTATATGACTCATCAGCATCAAGATAATGTATTTTTGCGACTTCAATGAAATCATATCCCGCACCTGCTGATAAACCCAGATAAAAACCTTCTGCAAGAGGATACATGAATTTTACACTTGCACCTGCGCCTGTTGCGTAGGAAAGAAATGCAACACTATCACTATTCAGCCCCAAACCATCAAAATGCACTCCGGCGCCTGCCAGCAGAATGAATCCCATTTCCATTTTATAGCCGACACCGGCAAGTATATCCATCATTATATTAAAACCTGAAATGTCCACACCCATATCAGCCGATGTCCCGCTGTTATATACCTCGGTTGCCGCATAAGAAAGACCAATAGCAGAATTCATATAAAATCCCAAACTTCCGGTCCCTGTGAAATTTGTACCCTTCAAAGCAAAGCCTGAAGCATTCAGATCAACAGTTTGACTGCCATTGTCAGTATTATAACTGCGCATGGTATTTATATAACAGATATCTGCAGTAAAAAGTCCCGGCAATAATCCCATAAACTGGGCAAATAAACTGCTGCCCAGTAAACAAAAAGCAAACAAAATTATAAAGCGTTTCATTGTTTCTCTTTCAGGGTTATCTCAAAATACTAAAAACCGATATTATCTGTTCTGTCCATATAATTTGTATTTATCAGCGTTATTGATGATTCTTTTACAGAATAATTACGGATTCATCGTAACAATTAATCCGTCCGCATCATATTTCAGTTCCATGAATTTTACAGTCCGCTTGTGGCTTACTCCTCCGGAAAGCTTCGCGTCATGATAAAAAAGGACCCACTTTCCGTTGAATTCGACAATTGAATGGTGTGTCGTCCAGCCGACGACAGGGTTAAGGATAACCCCCTGATATGTAAATGGTCCTTTTGGATTATCGCCTGTTGCGTAAACGAGCAGGTGCGTGTCTCCTGTCGAATAGGAAAGATAATAAATGCCGTTATATTTGTGCATCCATGAGCCCTCAAAAAATCTGCGCTTATGGTCTCCGGCTTTCAGCGCTTCACCATTCCGGTCATGAATTTCAATTTCTTCCGGCTGTCCGCTGAAATGAAGCATATCACCGGACATTTCAGCAATTCGGGGGCCCAAAGCAGGTTCGGAAGAACCGGGTTCTTTTCCGTTTGCCTTATATTCGCCGGTCCTCCATCTTTCAAGCTGACCGCCCCACAACCCGCCGAATATCATGTATGATTTTCCGTCATCATCGGTAAAGACGCAGGGGTCCATACTGAAACTGCCAGGTATCGGTTCCGGTTCAGCCGTAAACGGTCCCGCAGGATTCGAACTGACTGCAGCGCCTGTTCTGAAAATTCCGTCAGTGTCCTTCGCGGGAAAATAAAAATAGTATCTGCCGTTTTTATACGCAGCATCCGGCGCCCACATCTGTTTGAAAGCCCAGGGCACGTCATCAAGATGAAGAATCTGACCGCAATCAACGGCTGCAGATTCCAGACTGTCCATCGAAAAGACATGATAATCTTCCATGTCATACTGGTCGCCTTCCATTGATTCCGGAGTATTATTGTCCAGATCATGTGAAGGATAAATATACAGCTTACCCTCAAACACATGGGCTGAAGGATCTGCTGTGTAAATATCAGCAGCTATCGGTTTTTTCTCATTCCCGGATTTCCCTGATGCAGAAGTATCGGATTTGGCAATTTCCTGGACATTGCCAGCTATTTCGCGTGCTGAAGAGGAACTGCAGCCGGAAAAGAAAGCTGAAATTAAAACAAGAGAAATGAGCATAATGTGAAGAAAATAATTCCGGTATTCTGTTAACTTCATGTTTAACTCCCTTTAGTCTTTGCTGATAATCTATAGATTCCTGTGAAATACATCAAGTGCTGATTACTGGTAATGTCACAGCAGGCATGTTTCCTTCATTCATGCCTGTATGGCCGTCTTTATTATCTTCCATTCTAACTGAATTTTAACATATTCATCACCAAAACCTGACATTGACTCCTGATTATAATTTTAAATATTATCCGGGCACCTGAAGGTCCGGGAAATCTTAAGGAGATGAAAATGAAAAAAGCGTGATTATTTTTAGCGGTTCTTTTAACCGTTTCTGCAGCTGTATTCGCTAAAGGCCCAAATGATGTTAAAATAACAGGTGAAGTTACCTATGAAGGCCACAATATATATAAGGAATATGATGTAATACATCTGAGGAAACGGATCGGTATGGTTTTTCAGAAGCCGAATCCCTTCCCGATGACCGTTTACGACAATATAGCCTGCGGCCCCTATATTCACGGCCTGAAAAATAAAAACCAGTTTGATGAAATTGTTGAAAACAGTCTGCAGCAGGCCGGCCGTATTTCAGACAAGACAGCATTCTTCCTTACGGGAGACATGGTTGAATACGGAGTAACAAAAGACATCTTCTTTTCACCCGGGAACAAGCAGACGGAAGATTATATATCCGGAAAATCCGGCTGATTCCTGCCTGTCAAGTATATTTATTCAGAACCCCTCCGGGCATAATAAAGCACATTGTTATGTTCATGACAGTACACCTCTTTTTCCTTTTCAAGTTCATCAAGATATTTGATTATTTCGTTTTTATGAAGACTCAGTCCATCTGCAATATCATCCAGAGTGCAGGGCCTTCTCTTAAGAAGATCTGCTATTTTTTCTTTTGTTCTTTTTAAATGTCTGCCTTCAACCGGTTGTGAGAATTCCGAAATTGCTTCCACATTTCCCCTGAAATACTTTGCAAGTCCCTTCATTCTTCCGGCAGGTACCGCAAGAGCCGAAGATTCGGCCGGCGAACGTTTTGCGGTATTAAGCTGAATCCGGGCAGGATTGATTCGTTCAAGAATTCTGCTGATTTCCGATACATCAGCCTTTCCTGATGTAATCCCATCCAGAAGAAAAACTTCCATCCACATTTTGTTACGGTACCGGTCAGAAAAGCTGATAAGCCCTTCTGTCATTTTATCAAATGAAAGTCCGTCGCAGGGCCGGTTTACATTCCGGAAAACTTCTTCATTACCGGCATCCAGCGATGGAATTATCAAATCAGCCTTGCCGATTTCATTCTGCACCTGTCTGTTCCAGAGAAGCGAACCGTTAGTCAGAACAGCAACAGGAATATCAGTCAGCTTTTTGATTCCCAGAATAAGAATATCCAGCGAGGTACAGAGTGAAGGCTCTCCGGATCCGGACAAGGTTATATAGTCTATCAGGGTACTTTCTTTAAGCTTTTTTTCCAGATCAGCCATTATTTCCGGAATGGAAATATAACTGTTTCTTTCAGCCGTTTTTTCTGTTGTCCTGCCAAGCTGGCAGTAAATGCAGTCATATGAACAGATCTTGAAAGGTACCACATCGATTCCCAGGGAATACCCCAGGCGCCTTGACGGGACCGGACCAAAAACACAGCTGTTTTTTTCCTTTTTCATATCATTCCTCAACTGCCGGACTTCCGGATCTTATCCGAACACCCGGTATTAGAAATTCTGATTTACTCCCTCCCTGCTGTTGAAAAAACCGATTGCATCCGAAAGTTCCTTTACACATAAATAATCATAGTTCCTGTAAAGAATTATGAAATTATCCTGTCTGAGCAGATTGTTCTTCTTAAGCAGAATCGGAAAAATACTGTGTGTTGAAACTATCAGCTGGTATTTTTTTATTAATAATGGAATCAGGCTTTTCCAGAATATCGACTGCCCTGCAAATCCTATATGATTATCGACTTCATCGAGAATAAGAGTTGGTTTTTCATCCTTTTTCAGCCTGTATGTAAGAAACCTGTTCTCCAGATGATTTATAAGCTCGTTTATTAATCCGATCCTTTTTTCACCGGTTGAACGAAGATATTTCATTTCCTGAAAAAAGGAATCATTCAGAAATGACTTTTCGGAATCTGCATAACAATCCTGATAATAAACAGGTTTCCTGTCCCATTCCATTTCAATTTCAAATGGAAGTGCAATATTCGATTCATCATTCCATCCTCCGCTGCCGCAGCCTGCAATCATTGCCAGATAACGCAGAAGAGTTGTTTTCCCGGACCCATTCGGTCCTATGATAATATTCAATCGATCGTTAAACGTATAGGGTCTCCTTCCAAGAAGTGAAAACCGGGAAGGATACCCTTTAAAAAACCTTATGGAATTGATCATAGATCCTAACCTGTTCCGTTACCGCATATATCCGGATAAAGAACTTTTTTTTCGGTACAGGATAAATATACCGGTATTACAGAATTTTCTCAGATCCGGAATAAACCTGTTCGGGGATCAATACGGCGACAGCATGTCCCGGATGTTTTTCGGGATTCCATTTTTTCATATCAATAAACAGCGGTCCTTCCTTATGATATTCAAGACGGCCTTTTATCTGATAGGATTTTTTACTGCCGGTAATAAACAATACAGATCCATAGCATTTATCAAGCAGGTTCTGCTTTGTTTTATTAAAATAATTATCTGCGACAAGGACCATTTCTCCGTTATATAAGGAAACACAGGTCGCATATATTGAATTAGGCACACCTTTCTGATCAACGGTTGTCAGTATAACAGGCCCCTCTTTATTCTCCCACTCTGCAATTATTTTTCCAGGT
>CAZKOK010000244.1:0-6429 GCA_964554355.1 uncultured Spirochaetia bacterium
TCTTTGTGGGCTTTGTGAGCTTTGTGAGAAATCCATCAGACGCTTTCACTAATAACCAGCCTTCCCGGAAGCCCTGTCCATTCCTCACTGAAATCGTCGTGTTGCAGCGTCGTCATGTGAGATATATGAACTGGATGTCCGGAAGTTCGTGAATAAAAAAACCCGGTCGGAGGCTGACCGGGTTAAAGGAGTGTGTGTTGCTACTATCTGGCAGCTGCTGGTGTTAAATACTCACCAAAATATATAGGTAAAGCATTATCCGTTTAGCACGGATGCTGATAACTCGGGGTTAACAACCCTCAGTTATCTATATGCATGCAATAAATGTGCCAACATCCCAGGAGGAGGGTGTTTGGCTGTAAATCCTTATATTGCAAGGAATTATATCGCAGGGAAACTGTAAAAAAACAGGTGTTTCTGTAAATAGTATCAAATTTAATACATTTTGGTACAAAAAAAAACCATAATTCTACCAAATAGTCGTATAATCCGACTATCCGAGCCCAAATACCTTTAATAATCCATTTGTGGCCCTGATTATCAGACCCGAAAACAGGTTCAGGTTCATAATGATATTCAACAGTATTACTCCAAGAAAAATAAAGTAGCCGTACTGCAGATATCTTCTTTTAAAGTTATTCAGTGAATCAGGCAGAAGATGCAGAAGTATATGTGAACCGTCAAGCGGGGGAAAGGGCAGCAGGTTGAAAACTGCAAGCATCATGTTTACATAAATAAGATACTGCAGAAAACCCAGTATCGAAATCGAACTTGAACCCCGCACACCCAATGTAAACAGGATTTTCAGTATAATCGTAAAAAGAACAGATGAAAGCAGATTGGAAAGCGGTCCAGCAAGCGCTACAAGCACGGGATCGGTTTTCGGATTCCTTAATCTGGAGGGCTGATACGTTACCGGCTTTGCCCAGCCGATTCCTGCAAACAACACCAGAATTAATCCGATCGGATCAATATGCGACAGCGGATTCAGGGTATATCTGCCAAGCTCCCTTGGTGTGTTGTCTCCGAGTTTTACCGCCGCAAATGCATGACTCAGTTCATGTATTGTAAAACCGTAAATAATAGCCGGCAGGATGTAGATAAAATCAATCAATGAATAATTAAGCACAAAATTTCCCTCACTCAGTTGAGATGCTGAAAAATCAATTCCATCACCAATATACTAATCAATAACAGGAAGGTTCAATACAATAACCTGAATATTAAAATAAAAATCAGCCCCTTTATGTCCTCTGTCTGCTTTATGCCCTTCAACTCCGAAGGAGTTTACCACCAGGGTTTAAAATATGTAAGAGTAACTGTAAATGATTCACAGGTGCCCGTATGATTCGTTCTTGAATCTGTGATGGTCAGGGTCCAGTCGCCGGCCATATCATCAGGTACCAGGTCCTGCAGATCGCCTTTTGCCCTCAGGATCTGGGGAATAATTACACCTGCATTATATACTTCTCCTGCATAATCGTATAAAGCGGGATAATCGGTATTGTCTGATGAAACAAAGGTATAAGTCCCGTTGAAGTCGTTGTCCTCACCGTCACCGTCAACAAGAATACATGAGGCGCCGTCGGGGGCCGTAAGTGTTATTGTAAGGTCTGCTGCCCAGGTGTGGACCAGATTGGTAATCGTGACGCTGTCCATTGAGTAGACAAGTCCGGGATCGGCCTGAACTGCCGTGATGCTGTCGGAAGCATTATCAGCTATTGCTATCGGTCCCGGGCCTGTAATATTTGCCTGATCGACAAGAAAACAGGACTGCAGGAGAATGGCAAAAAGAATGGAAAGCAGAAGTTTTATCTTCATTAATAATATTGTACTGCAAATTCCGGATATATCAATATGATTGGATGTAAAACCAAAAAATAAAAACTGCGGATAAACCCCAGTCTTATCGGTAGTAGATTTTTATGAAGGTAATGTATGAAAATTTTTTTTAAATAAAACTAAATTGTATTGACTCAGTTTGGCTAAAGGGATACCTTTCCGTTGTAAACAAAATTTAAAAGGAGGACCTGTTAAATGAATAGAGTATTTTTATTGGCACTTAGTGCAGATTTCGCATTTTTTGGCAGGTCTGTCTGCTGATGGATATTGATTTGATATTTACAGCCGCAGGTCTTATGGTCATGCGGCTTTTTTTTGTGGATGACAGGACCTGTATCCTGTCTGGTTTCAAAGCTGCGTGAAAACGCAGCTTTTTTTATTTAAATAAGGAGAGTGTATGAATTCCGATGAACTGCTATTAAGAGTCGCCATGCTCAGGCATGCCGAATTTCTTAAGCAGGCGCAGCTGGAAAGGATGGTGAAAGACGTAAAACTCGCGAAGAAAAGAAAACCCCGCGCTGCCACACTGATAATCCATGCTTTCGGGAGAGGTCTGATTAAGCTCGGAACAAGGCTTCAGCGGATCGCCTGAGGCCCTTAAAATGAGGATGACAGATCGGCATCAATACCGGTCTTTTTTAATTATAAATTATGAATAAATATGTAGGTGCCAGCGATCGCAGACGCCAGCATAATCTCTTTTTCTATGCCGTCAGCTTTCAATTATCAACTGACTTCCCGGAAGCCCGTTCATCCTTCACTCCCCCAGGCCCCCGTCGCGTCGTAGCGTCGTCGCGTGAGTCCTTCCTTCTTTGTGTTCTTTCTTCCCTTTTTTTAGAGGATTTTGTTGAATAGTTCCCACACTTATTAGTATTATATAGAGGAAAATGTTTGCAGATGAATATAAAATTATAAAAGACCTCAAAAAGGGGCAGATGATCTCGACAAGTCTGGCTGAGGATAAAAGCGGGCAGAAGGTTATCGTCAAAAAACTGAGCCTTAAGAATGTCCAAGACTGGAAAACCATTCAGCTTTTTGAAAGGGAAGGGGATGTTTTCAGGGCGCTTAACCATCCCGGGATTCCTGTTTACAGGGGGCTGACCCAGGAACAGGAAAATGATGATACTGTCTATTACCTGGTTTACAATTATATTGAAGGGCACAGCCTTCAGGAGCTTCTGGACAAGGGTGAAAAATTCTCCTATGAACGCGTCCGTGAGATAATGATAAAAGTCCTTGAAATACTTGAATATCTGCACGGGTCCGGCACGCCTGTTATTCACAGGGATATCAATCCGAAGAATATCATAGTATACGAAGACAAGGTTTATCTCGTGGATTTCGGTGCCTGTAAAACCCTGTTAAGCGAACAGGCAAGAGAAAGCGGGGATACATATGTCGGCACTTACGGCTACATGCCCTTTGAGCAGATGGTCGGGGACGCCAGTCCGCAATCAGATCTCTATGCTCTTGGGATGACAGCCATCCATCTGCTTACAGGGAAACATCCTTCCCGTTTCGAAATGGAAAAGATGAAGCCCAGATATCCCAAAGCTGCAAACCCGGAAATTGTCGACCGGGTAATTGACAGAATGGTCGAACCGGACACAGACGCCAGGGCATCATCAGCTGCTGAGTGCCGCAGATGGCTCGAACAGAATGAAGCGCCGGGCACCGGCCGCCAGACGGAATACACCGACAGGGAAATTATTACGGACAGGGTAAAAACCTGGCAGACAAATGATGCAAGTTTTCTTGTATGCCGCAGGAAAAATGACAAACCCAGGGACCTGGCCGATACCGTTTTGAAATTCTGGAGAGATCATCCTATTCTGTCCATTATCATTCTGTCAGCTGTAACCGGAGGGATGGGAGGTCCGTTTGCAATTCCGCTTCTGATTATCAGATTTAATCCGATTCATAAACGATGGCTGCACAGGAGACTCAGCTATACAAGCGAAGTCTCACTTATTGCGGACAAGCGGGGCATACAGGCCCCGGGTCAGATAGAGCCGATTCCAAGGAAAAGGCTTATGTATGCAAATCTGATAAAACACAGGAATTCCAGTGGAAGTCTTAATCTGGAGCTTGAAATAAAAAGCCGCGGGAAATCGACGGAAACTGTATGCATGCAGGGTCTTTCCGAACAGGAAGCGGGTAAAGTTCAAGAATTTGTAAATGATGTAATATATCCGGAAAACTGAAATGCTTCCGGCAGCCCGTTTTTAACGGAGAAAACATGAACAGGAAATATATTTCTTCTTTTATTCTTGTATGCACATCTTTTATTGTTTTCGGCTTCAGCATGACAATCCTCGGTGCGGTCCTGCCTGAAATAATCGACGGATTCAGCTGGTCCTACACGGCTGCCGGTACTGTTTTTGCCGCCGGGTCAGTCAGTTATTTTATTTCAGCTTTTATTTCGGGCATCCTTATCAGGAAAATACCCCTGAAAGCGCTTTTATCAGGCGGGCTGTTACTTGTTTCGGTCCCGCTCTTTTTTTTCGGAACAGTACCTTCATTTGTTTTTCATGTTTTTCTTAACTTCTGCGTGGGATTCGGTCACGGCGCGGTAGAGGTTGTTGCCAATTTTACTGTTTCCAATATTGAAAAAAAGGGTGAAAACAGATGGATGAGTCTCCTGCATGCGGCGTTTGCTTCGGGAGCATTTGTCGGGCCGATTATTGCCGGTATTATCTTAAGGAGCGAAGGGACATGGCAGCTTGCATTCAGAATTATCGGAGCGGCAACCCTCCTGACGGGAATCTATGCCCTGACTGTTCATCTGGAACGTGTCCCGGTGCCCGGGAAGAGTGAAAAAATACGGCACGCTGTCGGCAGTATAAAGGAGAAATTCCTCATTATCTGTACAGTTACCCTTCTTGTTTATGTCGGGGTCGAAATAGGCGTTTCCAACTGGATATCGGAGTTTTTCGTCCGGGTCGGCGGCGGAGACAAGGCGGCAGGGTCCCTGATGGTTTCTTTTTTCTGGGGTGGTCTGCTTGCGGGCCGTCTCCTGCTTCCGGCTGTATTTAAAAAAATCAGGCTCACGACACAGCTGATAATCAGCGGAGCGGTTGTTGCTTTTTCGGTACTTTTTATTGTATTCGTCAGGGACCGCATACTGCTTGGTTTTACAGTCGGTATCTCAGGTCTGGGCTGCGCCCTGATTTATCCGTCAATAATGAGTATTGTCGGTCACCATTATAAAAGGGATAAAAATATTCCTCTTTCCTTGGTTTCCACTGCAGGGGGGATGGGCGCATTTGTTTTTCCGTTTATAATGTCAGGTATAGCGCAAGGATTCGGACTTGTTGCAGGATTTATATTTTTTGCAGCCGGAGCGGCTGTAATGCTTCTGGGGTCACTCGGAATTGCGCGGTCGGATAGTCCGTCAGAAGCAGATACATGAATAACCGGGAGGGGAAAATATGGCATACATACCGGCGGGCAACCGTTACAAAAATATGGAATACAGAAGATGCGGCAGATGGGGCCTGAAACTGCCGGCAGTATCTCTTGGACTCTGGCATAATTTCGGTTCGGTCAGCAGTTTCAGCAATGCACGAAGCATGATACATACAGCGTTTGATGCGGGAATTACCTGTTTTGATCTGGCCAATAATTACGGCCCGGTCCCTGGCAGCGCTGAAGAAAACTTCGGTAGAATCCTCAAAAAGGATTTTAAAAATCACAGGGATGAACTGATTATCACAACAAAAGCCGGCTATTACATGTGGCCCGGGCCGTATGGCGAATGGGGGTCCAGAAAATATCTTATATCAAGCCTGGATCAGAGTCTGAAAAGAATGGATCTGGATTATGTGGATATTTTTTATTCCCACCGCTATGACCCGGATACACCGCTCGAGGAAACCATGAATGCCCTTGTGACAGCCGTAAAGCAGGGTAAAGCCCTGTATGCAGGTATTTCCTCATATTCGGCAAAGAAAACGGAACAGGCAGTAAAGCTTCTTGAAAAGGAAAATGTCTCCTGCACAATTCATCAGCCGTCATATTCCATGATCAACAGATGGATTGAAACCGAAGGACTGATTGATACTCTTGAAAAAACAGGAATGGGCTGTACGGTTTTTTCTCCGCTGGCCCAGGGCATGCTCAGTGATAAATATCTGAAAGGCATACCGAAGGGGTCGAGGGCCTCGGTAAATAAATCCGGTCTGTCCCCGAAGTTTCTCAAGCCGGACGTTCTGGAAAGGATACACAAGCTTAATGAAATTGCCGTATCGCGCGGACAGAGTCTGGTGCAGATGGCCCTTGCCTGGTGTCTCAGGAACATTCAGATCACATCAGTACTGATCGGGGCAAGCAGTACTGAACAGATAATTGAAAATGTCGGATGTCTTGAAAAAACGGAGTTTTCAGACAGCGAATTGAAGGAAATAGATAAATATGCACTGGACGCAGGAATAAATATCTGGGCGAAGTCCTCAGAGTATTAGTTTTTATCCATTCCTGAGACAAAATCCTTAAGCTGGACAATACTCTTTTTCACTTCTGCGATCTGCCCGGCAAGTACTTCTTTTTCCTCTGCCTCAATGCCCGATTCGTAATAATTTCTGTCCT
>CAZKOK010000245.1:0-6410 GCA_964554355.1 uncultured Spirochaetia bacterium
CACTGGAAGAATATAACTCTGAAAACAAAAAAAGAATATCGGACGAACAGATTTTCGAAGCTATTGATAAACAGGATGAAAGAATAGCGAATCTGATTGTTCAGGAAAATGTGCCGATTGATATCCTCAATGAAGAAGGAGATTCCCCGCTTTTCTATTCATTCAAAAATGATAAAACTTCAATAATCAGAATATTATTAAACCATCCGTAGGCGGATATCTATAAAAAAAATAAAGATGATGATGATTTACTGGATATAGCCCTGGAGTCTGAAAACTACGGGCTGATCGGGATTCTTCTGGATTCAGGTTATGATCATGACAAACTGAAATCCGGACTGAATGGATATTTTGATCATTCGTCAGGGGATATCAGGGAGGTCTTCGATGTTCTTAAGGAAAAAAAGGTCCCGATATTCTCATACTTTCTGTTACCTGCAAAAAGATACAGGACGCTTCCCGCAGACGGCTTTATTCCCCTCGGCTGGTCGGAAGACGGCAAGTTTGCTTTTCTCACCATATACAAGGATAATATCCGCTTTCAGATTACGGACACTTTAACTGATGAAACGATATTAGCTGTTGAAAGCATAGCCGGCGATCAGGTATCATCCCGAAAATTAATTGCGAAGTTTACTTATTCTGAACAAAATAAAGCCGGGATAACTGATTTTTTTAACAGAGAGCAGAATATTATCAACTCAGCTCTCAGTGAATTTGATATTTACCCGTATAAACAGCCTTTGGCCGGTCTTCTGCAGCAGCCTTATACATATAATTCCCAGGAATATTACTTTTATATATCCCCGAATGAATCAGGCACAGCGCATGATGTGCTGGCTTATTGTTCATCATTGGGGAATAAAATCATTACAAGGACCGGTGCCGGAAGTTCTGTGGCAGGCTGCCTTAAAAGTCCGTATGAAGAGAGGCTGGCAGTCATTATAAATGCCGGTGTCGGGTATCAAATTTCCGGCTGCCATCTGAAGACCAGATTCTCACCGCTTAAAAATTCGGATCTGGAAGAGCAGATAATGGCCAGGATGACAGGAAAAAAAGATATCTATCCGATAGGCCGAAGCGGAAAAGGTGCACCTGTTTACATCGATAATCTTGACGGTTATATGAATTTATTTGATAACGGATTACCGGTCCTTGACTGGGTGCAGACTGATTCAGCCTTTTCTTATTTTATAGAAAATGAAAATGAGATTATTTCCTATATCGTTAAAAACAATGTATCAATCGGGAACGTCGAACTTGGAGAATATCAGAGTTTTCCGGTTTATACATATTTTGATATTCCGGGAGTTGTCCCATATGTTAACGTGTTTGTTGAATACGCCGGTAAATATTATGGAGTCGGGGGAATACAATCAGAATACGATGATGCAAGGATTATACAAAATCGTGTATCTGCCTCTTCATATGAAAATATTGATTATATAACCCTGAATGCAGACGGCCTGGTCTCTTTTGAAGAATTTGCCCCGATCAGTAAAAAAGGGTTAGAAGACTCAAAGAGAGGTATTACATATGAAGAACTGGAAGAGATGAAGAAGTATGCTGATGTGAAAGGTGATACCCGAGGCGGAGTTGATGAAGATGTCCGCTGAAGATCTAATGACAATTTAAATTAAAAATAAAGATAATTATCGGGGGAATATTATGAAGATAAATATAAGAATTTTTCTGTTTTTATTCATTCTGATACTCCCGGGCGCCGCCTGCTCTGCCGAAACAAGATGTATTGGGTGGTCTGAGGACGGTACGCTGTTCTGTTATGTTTCTTACTATCTCGGCTTCGAGGGAGATGAGGGATACCTTGATATTCAGATTGTTGATATGGTTTCTGACAAGGTCCTTTGGGGTAATTCCGATTACTGGTTCAGCGGTTATAACGCAAGAGACGGCGGATATGATGGTGATATAGTGCCTTTTGGTCTGGAAGAAGCTCTTAAAAGTTCTTCCGTTTTATCATCAATACCGGGAAAATATAATATCATCAGAAAAGAGAGTGAAATAAAAAGCCTGCCGATAAGAAACGGCGATAATAAAATAAACATAGAATTCTGGAAGACAGGGACTGATGCGTATCAATTGGCAGCTGTCAGGGAAAATGATGCAAAAATCATTTCAGAAGGAACCAGAGACATTCTTGCTTACAATATATCAGGATATTATTTAAATCCATCAGGCACCCGGGCTGCAATTATTATGACAGACTCTAGTTATTTCATGCAGCCGGGTTATTTTAAAGTAATCGGATGCCATCTGGATTATGGTTTTGATAAAACCCTTATGATAAATAAACCCGATAATGAACATGGACGCTGGGGCAAATGATCCGGGATTATTGATTACTCCTGATTTAAAATTTCAGATTTTTAAATGTGCGAAATAAAGAATCAGATAATTATCTTTTTCCTGGCCTTAAGCTTGATTTCCTCTTTCATTTCTTCATATTTTCTGAAATCGCATTCATGAAAGCGGAGCTCGGTAAATTCCTCATTCCTGATAACAAGCTGCCTGTATTTCGGGCCGAACATCATTGAAATGAACCAGCCGAAAAAGAGTACGTTGTAGATAGTTTTTGCCGCATTAGCCCAGAGGTTAATTTCAATTTCATCTAATTCCTTAATTTCGCACCATTTTAGAAGGATACGGCTGACGCCGAATATACTCTTTCTCATTATTGAAAAATCGGTAACATAAATGGTGTACGGAAGCGAGAAAAAAAGGAAAATCAGGGCAAAAGTGCCTGAAACTGCTGCAAAAGCAGGCCTGTTCAATAAAAGATAAAGTGAAATACCCGTGAAAATTATGAAAAAATAGAATCGCCGTAAATCAAGTCTTTTTAAGAAATCCATCAGAATATCCAGTATATCTAAATTTCAGTCCCTTCAAAAAGTTCCTTAACAAGGTTTTCAGCCCTGTAGCGGTCCAGTTCGGAAACCATGATCCGGTGTCCGCCAGTAATATTTTCAAGGGAACCGCCCAGTCTGTTAAAGCCGTAAAGATCATTGAACGAGTTTACGATTTTACTGCATTCAATATCATTCTGAACAAGCCAGTCATATGCCCTTTCAAGGTTGATATCATTGGTAGTTTCATAAATGCAGACAAGTTTATCCATCCCGGTTATTACCTGCAGCCCTGACCAGGCTATTTAAACAGGTCCTTAAGGAAGCGGACTTTCCTGTCATGCTGGAAATTTTCACCGCCTTCGTGATTGTTATAGGGATAAACGACAATTTCCTTTTTCCCTTTGTAATTATTGTATGCCGAGTAAACGGTGGAAGGCGGACAGATCGTATCCATAAGTCCCACAGAAAAAAGAGCATTTGCCGCAGCTCTTTTTGCGAAATGAATGCCGTCAAAGTAGTTCAGGACATTCATTACCTCTTTTTCCTTGTCCCTGTGCCTTCTTAAATACATGGCGACTTCCTGATACGGGTATGTGTCCACAAGTGTTATTGCTCTGGGGAAATTGCACAGGAAAGGGACATCCGGCATGGCAGCGGCAAGGTCGTCTCTCAGTCCTGCCACGGCAAGCGTAAGAGCGCCGCCCTGACTTCCGCCTGTTACGGCGATGCGGGAATTGTCCACGATATCAAGTGTTTTTACGGCATCAACGGCCCTTACCGCATCACAGAACAGTCTGCGGTAGTAATAATTGTCCTGATGCTGAATGCCGCGTGTCATAAACCCTGGCAGTTCGGCTCCGGCATGGTAATCGCCTTTGTCCGGGGTGTCTCCTGTGCGCCAGGCGGTGCCCTGCCCTCTGGTATCCATGACAAAAAAGGCGTAACCGCATACGGCCCAGCCGACCCAGTCCAGAGGAAGTCCCCTGCCGCCCCCGTATCCGATATATTCGACTACTGCAGGAAGAGGACCTTTCAGGTTTTTGGGAACAATGAACCAGCCTTTGATAGGATGTCCCATGAATCCCGGATATTCCGCATCATAAATTTCAACGAGGGGAAATTCCATTTCATACGGGATAAGTTTCATTGAAGCAGCTTCTTCTGCTTCTGAAATATTAAGGGAATTTTTCCAGAACTGGTCAAAATCCTTCGGTTCCTTTATTTTAGGTTTGTATTTTTCAAGTTCTGCAGGTGAAAGGTCATAAAATGCCATAGTATACTCCGGATATATTTTTGCTATGCCGCCTGTAAAATGCAGGACAGTCAAGTCATTTTAGCGTTATTTATCTTAACGGGCAATATCAAATTACTTAATTAACTCCCATTTCTGTTCAAGACTGCCTGAAGGACCCTTAAGCAGGTCACCATTCGGATAATGAACGGAAATGCTGCATTTTTTCCCGTTTATGATGATACGTATGTAGTGCATTGTTTCTTCGCCGTACACATAACCGTAATGGGCATTATCAGTTGAAAAATCATTGTAACCCGCAAGCTGATAGTAATGTTTTCCGTCAGGGAAATGTCCGTATGCGGGATTGTCCCGATGATCAATAAATGTGTCAGGGTCCCAGTGAAGTCTTTCAACAGAAACATCGGTCCATTCACCATTATTCATGTCCCAGTATTTTCTCTGTTCAATCATCGGTTTATGATCAAGCAGGCCATACTCGACTTCTGACTGCACCCCTGCGTTTCCCGAACAGAAATAATAAACTGTACGGCCTTCCGGTTTATCAGCGGGATTGTAAACCAGGCCGTCATGACCGTATTCATATTCCCAGTGCTCATAATGATGATCGTGACCGAAAAATATGGCCGCAACTCCGTAGCGGTCGGCAAGAGGAACCAGCCATTCCCTAAGGTCTCTGTTGGTGGACGAAGTTGCCGTTGTCAGCATGGTATGGTGCATGAAAACGAAGATCCAGTCAGCCTTTTCATAAGCTGTTTCAAGGTCGTTTTCTGCCCAGATTTTCTGTTCTTCGGTCATAACACCTTTTACTGACTTATCGAAATTATCAAGGAAAAGCAGATGAACGTTGGCCAGATCAAGGGAATAGTAATAGCCTTTTTTGCCTGACGGGAAATTCCTCGGGAAAAAATCACGGTAATTGTAACCAGAAGCATCAAGATAATAATCATGGTTTCCGATTACCGGGGCTATCGGCGTTTCATCGGCAAATACCGATAGCCTGGACAGTGCGCTGTTCCAGAGGGGGAGTATTCCGCCGACATCGGAAATGTCTCCAAGCTGGACAAAAAAATCCGTATCAAGTTCTGCAAGGTATTCTTTCATCACATCGATGCCCATATTGGAAATTTTAGCCCTGGGCTGCAGATCACCGATTACTGTAAAATCTATGGCTTTATCGGGATCAGGGAGGCTGAAGGACTTGATATCATCAGGCCTTGATGGAAGAGCATAATAATATACTTTACCTGGTATTAAATTTTTTAACATTACTGCGCGTATTTTGCCTTTGTTGTCATCGGCGGGGACAATTGTCATGTCGTCCCTGCTGTCTCCGAATAGAATTTCGGTATCGGGCTGGTCCCCGTAACGCGTCCAGACGATAATGACTTCTCTGGCCGGATTATCGCCGAGTACAAGCCAGGGACCGTCTGAATAGGTGTAAAAAATATCTGCAGCAGAAGCAGGCATTTTTTTCCCGTTTATTGTTGTTGTGCAGGAAACGGCTGATACGAATACAAGAACACAATACAAATATTTAAACAATTTCATCTGGTAATTGTAGCTTAAAAATTTTGATAATGCCATGAAATAATGATCTGTTCAGATAAGTATTTCTATTCCCACTCGATAGTCGCAGGAGGTTTACTGGAAACATCATAGACAACCCTGCCGATTTCCGGTACGGAATTTGTTATCAAGGCGGATATTTCAAGAATATCCTTTCCGTCAAAGGGAAATACATCAGCTGTCATGCCGTCACGTGAAATTATCGCCCTTAATGCAAGCACAAAACCGTATTTCCTGACGTCTCCGGCAACACCGACCGAACGGATCGGCAGAAGAACGGAAAAGGCTTGCCAGATTTTATTGTAAAGACCGCGTTTTTTAAGCTGATCAATGAAAATATAGTCTGCTTCACGCAGAATATCGCATTTTTCCCTTGTGATTTCACCGAGGATTCGCACAGCAAGGCCCGGACCGGGGAAAGGGTGTCTGTTTACTATTTCGTCAGGAAGACCTGTCAGAGAGCCCAGTGCACGCACTTCGTCCTTGTAAAGAAGAGCAAGTGGTTCAATTATTTCACCCCTGTTCCTTTTTTCTTCGATCAGGGGGGTGCGGACATTGTGATGGGATTTGATTACATGCGCCTTGTTCCCGACACCTTTGCCCGATTCGATCATATCGGTATAGAGTGTGCCCTGGGCAAGGAAATAACTGCCCTGAATATGGGCCTTTATTTCGCGTTCCTGGATTTTTACAAATAAATCGCCGATTATCTCCCTCTTTTT
>CAZKOK010000246.1:0-232 GCA_964554355.1 uncultured Spirochaetia bacterium
TAAAAGTTGACAGACGAAAAGGCCGGGCAAAAGTTATTTTATCACTGTATAACGATAAATTCAGCATTGATTTCGGATTTGATGACTTAGGCAGGCAGGAACAAGTGTAAAAATATGAAGAAAAGAAATATAGCAGTAATAGGCGCAGGATATGCAGGACAGGAAATAGCAGGAGAAATACTCAAAAAGGAATTCCCCGGTAATCTCCTGGTAATTATCGATGACGATAAAA
>CAZKOK010000246.1:242-6401 GCA_964554355.1 uncultured Spirochaetia bacterium
ACTATTAGTAAATATAATATTATCGGTTTATTAGATGACGATAAAAATAAAATAGGCACGGATTACAAGGGAGTTCCGGTCCTGGGGCCTCTTGAAAATATACCTGAAATTATCGCAGAGTATCGCTGCGATGAAGTAATAATTGCAATCCCGTCAGCCGAAGCCTCGCTTATCAGACAGATTTATGAAAAACTGAGAATGAGCGGAGTTTCCGAAATCAGGATTGTTCCGGCCGTATCGCAGGTACTTGACGGCACCGCCCACCTTATACAGGCCAGAGGAATTACAGTCCAGGACCTGCTTGGAAGGAATCCTGTATCAATACCGCTCAAGGAGAGTCTGAAATATCTGCGGGGAAAGCGCGTCCTGATAACAGGGGCAGGAGGAAGTATAGGCAGCGAATTATGCAGACAGCTTCTGGACGGAGGTGCGGACAGGCTTTACCTGTTTGATCACGGGGAAAACAATGTTTACGAAATTGACAAGGAACTGCACCTGCTTCAGGAAGAGGGAATCGGTGAAAAAGCCACAATCGTGCCGATAGTCGGTGAAATGAAAGACCGGGATTATATTATTTTCCTTATGCAGAGGCTTAAGGCCGATATTGTATTTCACTGCGCGGCTTACAAACATGTCCCGATGATGGAAAACAATCCCGTCGAAGCCATTAAAAACAATGTATTCGGGACAAGATATCTTCTCGAAGCATCAGAGAAAGCTTCGGTGAACCGTTTTGTGTTTATCTCTACGGACAAGGCAGTATCTCCATCATCAACCTACGGAGTTTCCAAACAGATATGCGAACAGCTGGTGCTTCTGAATAATTCTGAAAATTTCAACTGCATGGTTGTCCGATTCGGCAATGTTCTTGAATCGAGAGGCAGTATTGTACCTTTGTTCAAAAACCAGATTCTTAAAGGCGGACCTGTAACAATTACCGCACCTGACGCAAACCGCTTTTTTATGACAATTCCCGAAGCTTCCTCGCTTGTTCTGCAGACAGGAGGAGTCGGTAAAGGCGGCGAGTTGTATATTCTTGATATGGGAGAACCTGTTAATATTAAAAACCTGGCTGAACAGATGATAAAATTCTACGGATACAAACCCGGAAAGGAAATTCAGCTTAAATACATAGGCTTGCGCAATGGTGAAAAAATAGCCGAAAAACTGTGGGAATCAGATGAAAAGGCGGTCCCGACCGACTACCGCAGGATCCTGCGCCTTGAAAAAAATGGGGTCGGAGGAAAGAAAATCTCAAACCTGCTTAAAAAACTGTACCCGGTCTGCTACCTTGATAAATCTGCTTCCGGGCTTTACAGGAACCGTCTGCATCTGAGGAAAATACTTTCCGGTTTTTCACCGTCACTGGAGGTCCCTTCTGATGAACCGGAATATTAAAATACCATTTTCACGGCCTGCAATCGGCAAAAAGGAGTACAGGAATGTCAGGAAGGTCCTGAAAAGCGGATGGCTTACAACAGGAAAGTATGCCGGACTTCTTGAAGAAAAATTCAAAAAACTCACCGGTTCGGCATATGCTCTGGCCTGCAGCTCCGGAACAGCAGGACTGCATCTCTGTGCCGAAGCCCTCCGCATAAAACCGGAAAACTATGTAATAACCACCCCATATACCTTTACAGCCACTGCCGAAATAATCAGATATCTTGGAGCACATCCGCTTTTTGTCGATATTGACCGGGATACGCTGAATATTGATCCTGAAGGTATAGAAAAAGCTGTTAAAAAAAACAAGGGGAAAGTTTCCGCTGTCATCCCTGTACATGTTGCCGGCCTTCCATGCGAAATGGACAGTATTATTAATGCCTCTTCAGGTATTCCGGTAATCGAGGATTCCGCCCATGCCTTTCCTGTCAAATACAAGGATAAATACTGCGGAACTATCGGAAAGGCAGGTGTTTTTTCATTTTATGCAAACAAAACCATTACCTGCGGTGAAGGCGGAATGGTTCTTACAGATGACGATGAAACAGCCGAAAGAATTTCTGTCATGAGACTTCATGGAATGACCCGAACCTCGTGGGACCGATATATAAATCCCGAATCAGCATGGAAATATGATATAGCTGAAGCAGGCTACAAATACAATCTTCCCGACCTTAACGCGGCAGTCGGAACAGCCCAGTTTGAAAAAGCCTTGGATTTCAAGGCAAAAAGAAAAAAAGCGGCAGATTACTACAATTCCTGCTTCACTGACCTTGATTTTCTGAAATTGCCGGAAGGCGGAACAGATCATGCCTGGCATTTGTATATAATCCGCCTTAACCTGGAAAAACTATCAATAAGCCGGGACGAATTTATAAACAGACTTAACAAGGCAGGAATAGGAACATCGGTGCATTTTATCCCCCTTCATTTAATGACTTATTATAAAAAAATGTACGGATTCAAACCGGAAGATTTTCCTGAAGCATATTCAGCCTACAGTTCTGCTGTCAGTCTGCCGCTCTTCCCCGGGATATCAGGAAAGGAACTTGAGTATGTTGCAAAGATTGTTACTGCAATCGGGAAAAAGTATTATAATAATCAAAGATGAAAGATTTCATTGAAGACCTTAAGCCTCCGGATGCCCTGTGGGGAATAACTCTCAGAAGCAAGGTCAGTTCCGGTGAAATAGAAGATATTATTCTCTCAAAGATATCCAAAGATATAACAATAATATCAGCTTCGGATATTCCGGGGAGAAACGCACTTTCAGTGTTTGAAAATGAAATGCCATTGCTGGCAGACGGTAAAATTGAATACATAGGCCAGCCGGTTCTTCTTCTTGCGGGACCGGACCTGAAAACACTGCGATCAACTGCCGAACAGATCATAATTACCATCAGAAAAACAGACAGCGCCAGGGACAGGGATTTTACAGGTGAAATTGTATATGAAAAGACTTTTATATCCGGAAAACCGGACAGAATATTCAAAAAAGCATTCCAGCTTATTGAAGGCGAATACAGGACCCCCTGGCAGGAACATCATTACAGTGATGCCTGCGCAGCGCTTGCAGTGCCCGATAAAAAAGGCATAACAATAACGTGTCCGTCTCAGTGGATTTTCAATACCAGAATGAACGCAGCTGAAGCTCTGGGGAAACCTGAAAAGGAAATCACAGTCAACCAGTCACTTATCAGTCCTTCATATGACGGCAAATTATGGTTTCCGACCATGCTTGCGGTCCATGCTGCACTGCTTGCGGAAGCTTCCGGAAAATCGGTCTTCTTCTTACTTGACCGGGAAGAGGAAATCGCCTGTTCGCCGAAAAGAATGCCGGTAACAACAAGGATTAAAACAGCAATAAACCAGGATGGCAATCTGATTGCAGTTGAAGCTGAAGCCATTGCCGACACCGGGGCTTTTCTTTTAATGGGCGAAGAAATTGCCAACAGGGTGGCAAAGGGAATTAAGGGAATTTATTCGTGCGATAATATCAGTATCACTGTCAAATGCCAAAAATCGGCTTTTCCGCCTTTCGGCGCCTTTCGCGGACTTGGAAGCGCACAGGGTTTTTTTGCTTCCGAACTGCACATGACAAGAATAGCCGAACTTTCACTCAAAAATCCTGCTGTCTGGAAAAAAAACAGTCTGGGCAGCATTCCATGGAAGAACTCTCCCACTCATGTTATCCAGTCATTGATTGATGATGTAAGCGAACGGTCTGATTTTAACCGTAAACATTCGGCATATGAAATGCAGAACAAGGCAAGATCCGGAATGACCGCATCGCTTTTAAAACCGCGGGGAATCGGGATATCCTCTGCATATCAGTTTAACGGCTTTACATCCGCAGATGACGAAAAAGCATCCATATCAATGCGTATGGACCTTGAAAACAAACTCCACATCAGGAGTTCTATAATTCCTTCCGGTAAATGGATTGAGGAACAATGGGTCAGCCTGGCATCTGAAATACTGGGACTGGCCAGGGGAGATGTCAGGCTTGAATGCGGCAGCACTGATTATGACATAGATTCAGGTCCGGATATTTTCGGCCGGAATATAAGCGTCGCCGGAAAACTGATCAGGAGATGTGCCCAGGCAATCGCCAAAAGAAGATTCCGCGCTCCCCTTCCCCTGACAGTAAAACGTGCGCTGAATCAGAAAGTTCCTGAAGAATCCCAGGTCCTGGAAATTGCTGATATTAAATCGGAAACAACATGGGGAGCCTGCGTTGTTGAACTTGAAATTGATTTATTTACCCTGCTGCCCGAAATCAAAGCGATCTGGATTACTGTTGCCTGCGGTGAAATTTCATCCAGAGACAAAGCCGTCTCGCATGTCGAGGGCGCTGTTCTGCAGACTCTGCAGTGGTGTACCAGGGATAATTTTATTCCCTTTCATCAGGAGGAATTCAGGTTTCATTACCATCTTCCAAGAGTAACGTCGGTCCCCAGAATATACGTCGATTTCATTATAGATAAGCAGAGAACTGCCATCAGCGTGGAAGATATTGCTGACATTCTCCTTCCTCCTGCTTATGTCTCGGCGGTTTCCCAGGCAGCGGGATATTATTTTGACAGGATCCCGATTACTCCGATAGAAATAGCAAATTCGATGGAGGAAGGATGAATATAGAATTTGAACTGGATGGAACCACTGTTAATGCGGATGTCCCTCCGATGACATTACTGACAGATCTGCTGCGCAATAATTTTCAGATAAAAAGCATACACAAGGGATGCAAATCCGGAGAATGCGGGTCCTGCACTGTCCTGATAAATAACTTAATTTCACTATCATGTCTTGTACCTGTTTTCAGTATCAGAGGGAAAAAGATAATAACAATAGAGGGAATCCGGAAAACAAAAGAATATTCAACAATAATAAAGGCCTTCAATGATGCAGAATATGACCCCTGCAATTACTGCAGACCTGCAAAAATCCTGTCTCTTTATGCGCTTTTGGAAATAAACCTTAATCCCGATGAAAATGAAATACTGTCAAGCCTGTCAGGGACATCATGCTACTGTACAGGTTATACAAATCTGATGAAAGCAGCCGGTTTTGCCGCTGCAGCAATAAGAAGGAAACGCCGTGCCCGAAAACGCTAGAACGCCGGAACCTCTGGCTCCAAAAAACCTGAACGAACTCCTTTCTTTGAGAAACAACTATCCCGGTTCAGTAATATATGCAGGCGGTACATACCTTCTCAGGCATTACAGCCGGATACCGTGGCCGCAAACAAATTTCCTGATTTATCTGGGTAACGTAAAGGAACTTGACTACATTACCCGCACTGAGCGTTATATAGAATTCGGCGCATGTGCATCTTTTTCAAGAATCCTCCAGACCTGTAAAAATGTCATTCCGACAGCTTTGTATCAGGCAATGAACGATATAGGAACTTCAGCCGTAAAAAATATGGCTACTATCGGGGGGAATCTCTGTGTGCCCGAAAGAAGGATGTCTCTTTTCCCGGTGCTTCTGCTTATGGATGTCAAAATCGAACTGAGAAAACAGGGCAAAAACAGATGGGTCTCTGTCAAAAAGTTTATAGAAAGCGAAGGCCGGCCGGACATTCAGGATGATGAGATCCTTACCAGGCTGAGACTGCCGTTCAACAGATGGAAATACCAGATCTATCTATCGCTGGGCAAAGGACTTCTGCCGCCCGAAGAAGAAATGATATTCTGCGGTCTGGCTGATATCGACAAGAACCTGATAACCGATCTGCGTATTTCATTCGGAACTGCAGGGACAGCCGTTTTCAGGAATCTGGAAATCGAATCCGGATTCATCGGCAGCACCGTCCCGCTCCCTGAAAAAAAGCTGGAAATGATAGATGAAATCCTCGGAAACAGCGAGATGCTGGAAACCCAGTTTACTCCTTTCCAGAAAAAACGCATTAAAAGTATAATGCTCTGGTATCTGCAGTCGATCGAACCTGAATAATACTTCACGCCACGACTCGACGACGCTACGAGCATAACAATAAAAGAAAGCTTAAATAACTTCCGTGCAATAATTTTACTTCACGTAAGTCATTATATTTTTCTTTTTATTTGTCCACGTAGCGTCGTCGCGTCGTTGTGTGAGATTATTTTCATATCCCGGCTTTACGGATTTTTGGCTATGGAGTATATTAAAGAGGGAGGGGTAATGCCGGATTTTGTTCATCTGCATAATCATTCAGATTATTCGCTTCTGGAC
>CAZKOK010000247.1:0-6397 GCA_964554355.1 uncultured Spirochaetia bacterium
TTGTTTTTTCAAGCTCCTTTGTTCTGATCTTTACCTTGCGCTCAAGAACCAGGGCCCTTCTTCTTAAGGAAGCATTTCGTATTCTGATAAAAAAGATAAAACACAAAATCACAATAATGCCTATGGCCGAGAAAAAATACCAGCGCTGATAAAAAGGTCTTTTTATCATAATTTCCAGCTGCTGTAATTCCGGGTTCCAGTGATTCCGGGCGTTCGTTGTCCTTAATTGAAGAACATACAGACCAGATTTCGGCAGATTTATATGGATATTGCTGTTGTCTTTTACTTCTATCCAGTTTTCATTATATGGATACAGCTTATATGCGTATCTGATTTTCTCAGGCTTCATGTATTCGACGGCAATCATTGAGAAACTCATGGTATTGTTAAGAACGCCGATGGTAATTCTTTCGCCGAAACCGGGACTGAACAGCTGGTCGTTTATCCTGAAATTTTCAAGGTTCAGTGCGGGAAAACTATCTCTGACGATGATATCTTCGGGTCTGAAAATATTGAAGCCGTTCACTCCGCCGAAGAGAAGAAAACCTTCCGCTGATGCCGAAGCATTGATCAGAAATACCTCTGACTGGATTCCGTCAAGTTCGCTGAAAATATGATAGGTCCTGTTTTCCGGATTGTATTCGGCAAGACCGTTTTCTGAAGAAAGCCATAATTTCCCGAAATTGTCATTTTCCACTGAAGTGATAACCAAAAAGTCGCTGTTGTTTCTGTGATGGATGAATACAGGATTATCAGGGTCTGTTATATTTATTTCAAGAAGTCCGCCGCCGATCGTTCCTGCCCAGATTGTATCTGTACCTTTGATGTGGGACATTGAAGTAAAAACATCGTTTATCAGTCCTCCGGATCCGGCCTTGTAGACAGTGATTTCGTTCTTTTGGGGATTCAGCATATTCAGGCCGGAATTTGTTGCAATCCATACCTGGTCCGGGCCTGTTTCTATGATATCACGGACAGTATTATCACTAAGTGCCGGGGTACTGTCTGTCGAATATTCCTTTATAAGTCCCCTGTCCGGATCAAACAGGGCGGCCCCGTTATAGTATGTGCCGATCCAGATTTTTACGCCGCCGGATTCCGAAAGGATATTTATTTCATTACCAGTTAGTCTGTCTCTGCTGCCGGATGCTGTCAGATTACGGCCTTTGCCGCTGGAAGGATTATAAATATTCAGCCCCTGATCGGTGCCTATCCAGAAATCTCCGTTATCTGTTTGCAGAATTGATGTAATATTGTTGCCGGTCAGCCGGAACGGGGATTCCCGGTCAGCTGTAAAATGCTCCTTCAGGTTCAGATTTCTGTCATACCAGAACAGTCCGTCGGAAGCGCTTCCCGCAAGGATTTCCATGTTTTTGGTAAAGGCCAGACTGTTGATGTCTGCATTGTTTCCGTTTTCCAGTGCCGGATGAATATGCGGGAAAAAAGACAGATTTTTATCATAAATATTAATACCGCCGCCTTTTGTCCCTATCCATAGAAGGTCGTTGGAGTCAATTAACAGAGAATAGATTATTTCATGACTCAGGCTCCAGGCTTCTCCGGCCTGCTGTTTTATCTGGAAAAACCTGCCGGAATCATCCTGAATAAACAGACCGTCTCCCCAGGTCCCCGCCCAGATTCTGCTGTCATAATATGCGATCCGGTAAATCCGCGTGCCGCTGATTCCGCTTTCGTCTGCAATTAAAGGTTTTTCAAATCTGTCCGTTTCCAGATTGTAAAATGCGATTCCGCCCGGTTCGTTTTCAACCGCCCAGGTGCCGAATGCTATTCTCTTTTCGGGAAGTTCGATAATACTCATAACGCCGTTTGCAGGCAGGAAATCGCTGTATTCTGTTCTTGTGAAATTAGTAAAATGTCCATTGCTGTATCTGGATAATCCGCCGACAGTGCCTATCCATAAATTGCCTTCGGAATCAAGAAAAAGATCTCTGACTATATTGTCCGGAATGGAATCTTCCATACTGCTCAGGTAATTTATAATGGAATTATCGGAAGCTGATATCTTTGACAAACCCTGTGAAGTTCCGGCCCAGATATTTCCCTGGCTGTCTTCTTCTATTGCAATAATCAGATTGCCTGCAAGATTGTCTTTTTCTTCCGTGTAATTATTGAATTTTCCGGTTTCCGGATCAAGCGCGCATAATCCGCCGTAAGTTCCGGCCCAGATTGTTCCGTCAGAACTGATAAATAAAGTTTGTAATTTATCATTTACAAGGGAATCAGGATTTTCAGGATCATTTGAGAATTTCTGATAACTCTGGCCGTTGAATCTGTACAGTCCGGAGAGAGTCGAATACCAGATGATGCCGTGCGGATCTTCGATTATCCCTGAAACGGAATGGAATTCACCACCGATATTTTCAAGAGGATGGAAAAATCTGTATTGACCTGCTGTATAAGCTCCGGGCGTGATGCAGAAGGCCAGGAGAAAGCAAAAAATGTGCAATCTGGTCGTACGCATATCTCTAATATCTACAATATCATAATTTACACGAGTTTTCAATTTATTTAATACAATTTGATTTTCAGCATTATCCGGCAAAGTTCTGATTTTTAGTGAATAATTTTCAGGTGATGTTTCAATTCTGAAAGAATTTCTTTATAATGCTGCCGACTGACATAAACTTTATCTTAATTTACAGAGGAAGGTTAATATGAATAGCAGTTTTTTTTATCAGGAGGTATTCATGCTGTTTACAGCACTGGTATTTATGTCATGCGCCGGAAACGCTATGGAAAGGGAGACGGTTTCAGTTTCGGGAGAGGCTGTGTATTCGAGAATTGATCCCTTTTCGAGCCCTTTATTACAAAAAACGGATCAGAGCTTTTTAACGGGCATTTACGATACCGGTTTCTCTCGGTAAATATACTGAATTATCATATCGTGGAAGACAGGGCCGGGACAGTCACTGATCCCTGGCACAGGGTAACAGCTTTTGAACAGAGGGACGCTGCCCGCGCAGTAAAAAGACTCGGAGGTCAGGTATTCCGGATGTATACCATCTCTGTCGAGGGGGGCGGCAGAAACAACTCAAGGGAGCTTAGTCATATATATAAAGGCGATGACGGTAATATAAGATATAATGAAAAACTTTTCAGGGACCTGGACCGCGGTATCGCAATTGCCGGAGAAGAAGGAGTCAGGATCATGATTCCCTATGTAGACATCTGGCAGTGGTTTGGAGGATATGCAGAATGGGGACATCTGCTTGAAGGAAATTTCTGGAGCGATGAACATGTAAAAGATGAATTTAAGGAATTCATTACCTGGCTTCCAAATCGCAAGAACACAGTTACCGGAGTGCTGTATAAAAATGACCCGACAATTATGTGCTGGGAACTTGGAAACGAACTTGACAGGTCGAATACCGGCTGGACAAGCGAGATTGCCGCTCATATTAAAAGCATTGGCAGTAATCACCTTGTAATGGATGAAAGCCGTAAATATCCTCCTGATGAGCATTTCTCGGATCTGAATATTGATATTCTGACTATGCACTATGGCGATGAAATGACAGCCGTTTATGCCGGGCAGGCAGCTGATGCAGGCAGTATAATATACGAAGGCAGCAAGACGGCAGATCTGCCATTATATACAGATAAAGACTATAAAGAAGGTGCATTTTACCGTGTGATTGCAGTTAATGAAAGCGGGGACAGCAGCCCTTCGAATGTACTGAGAGGGGAATAATTCAGGCAGTGTTCAGAGGTTATCTGATGATCTTTTCTATTATGAACACAGTCCACGGGATAGCCGTAAGCAGCAGACATAATGAAGAAGAAAGCAGAATCGGGTATCCTGCGGCGGGTTTTTCCGAAGCTGGAACAGGGAGTCCGGACCCGTCTGCCGGGAATACCGAGAACAGAGCCAGATCGAGTGATTTTATAAATTCTTTCGGACGTATTTTTTTCCTGAGTTGAAAAAATTGTTCAAAATAATAGAATGTCTTTTCAAAAATGATACCGGCGCCGCCGGGGATCTTCAGATCTTTTTTAATTGTTGAGAGTGAAATAAAGACAAGGCCGACAAGGGTCGCGGCTTTTCTCAATCCCCTGTTAAGAGCGAGGGCCGTTATTTTTACCGGTCCGATGCTGAACAGAATTTTTCCGGCCGGAATCAGCGTTTCAAAGCTGATGATGAAAAATGAAAGAATAAGGAAATAGAGCAGACTGACCTTTTTTTTATTCAATATTGCCAGAAAATAGTAAAAGACAAGAAGCCCAAGCTTGAAAGGAAGAAATGTTATCAGTATAAAAGCCGGAATCGAAAGAATACCGGAAACAAACAGCAGATTAGGATGCATCCGGCCTCCTGTATTTTTCCGCAACAGCCCTGAACCATGCAGAATGCGAATTCATCTTTTCTGCAAAAAGACCGATTATAATGCTTGCGGTAAACCCGATACTCATAAAATAGGGAATGATGATCCATGCTGACTGCCCGAAAATAAAAGCAAGTGAGAGCAAGGTCTGGACCGAATTACTCATCAGTGCGCCTGCAACACTGATTCCCATAAGCGAAATCCGTTTCCCAAGCAGTTTCTTAAGTAAATACATCGTAAACGCGCTGGCAAATGATCCGGCCGCCGAAAAAAGAAACACATATGAAGCAAGTGTCCCGTTTATGATACCCTGTCCCACGACCTTGATTATGACAAGAAACATGATTTCCCTGAAACTGAAAATACTCAAGGCAAGAATGATCGGAATATTCGCAAGTCCCAGCCTCATATAGGGAACCGGCTTCGGAAAAAGAAACTCAATTGCCGCAAAAAACATCGCGACAGCACCGAAAAAAGCGACCAGTTCCATTCTGTTTACAGGTTTTTTATCCAGCACACTCTGAAATTACTCTATTTGCGGTAACGATGCAAGGATAAATATGAATTATAAATTGGGGACAGACCCGCGAAACCGGTTCATTATTGCTGTACGGGCCGGGACTAACTCTGCCGGCGTCTTTTTATGATTTCCTCAAAAAGCTCAATGCCTGTCGGGAAAGCATCATTCGCTTCAAGCGTAACTTCGGGCAGTGAAAACATCCTTTCCAGAAACATTCCTGCGGCGCCATAGGCTACTGCGTCCCTGCCCATGTTGGAAGTTTCCACGATGCAGTTGACCTTGTTGCGATATGGCCAGTTTCTCTGAATGGCTTTTCCTATGGCAGGGATAAGTATTTCCTTAAAGTCTTCGAAAGCACCGCCTATTATCAGATTATTTATGTTCAATGCATTTACAAGCAGGGCCAGATTTGCTGCCAGTTCATCTGATATCGAGCGGATCATCTCTTCATTGTCTTTTGCATCCGTGATGTCTTCGTTGCTGACCGAGAACTGGGTAAAGTTGCCGTTTTTCCAGAAAATGCTGCGCAGTTCTCCTGCGGAATTATCTTCACCGTGAAGGACTTTTCCATTTATGGTCAGACCCAGTCCAACTGCCGGACTTTTGGCAATTGAATGCACGGTCGAAGTCTTTCTGAAATCTCCCAGCACAAACATAAAGTTTTTATGCTGTTCCTTTTTTCTGAAGACAATTTCGCCCCAGCAGCAGCAGTTTGCATCATTCTCGATTATGACCGGAGTAGGAAAGCTGTGTCCCAGGGCCTTGTAAAATTCCAGAGGTTCTGTTATTTCGATCGGAAGCGACTGGACTATAATTCCTTTTGACGGGTTTATGATTCCGGCAATGCCGATCCCGATGCCGAGAAGAGGAAGGCCGCATCGTTTGATCAGCGGATTAAGCTGTTCAACGATTTCATGAAAAACTTCCACTACGCTTTTTTCCCTGAATTCAATTCCTTCGGTGGTAGAGAACAGCAGATCCCCGGCAAGATTAAGGCCGACGGCTGTAAATTTATCAGGTTCAATTTCCAGCCCGATAATTACCCCGTAATTTTTATTTATTCCGAGAAAAATCGGTTTTCTTCCGCCCTGAGGGCTTGCCTGTCCTTCTTCGAGGATTTTTATCAGGTCCTGATCAATCAGATTTGCCACTATTTTTGTTATAGTGGATTTATCCAGGTTCAGATGTTTGGCTATATCTATACGCGGAATCCTCTTCTGGTGCCATAACGTCCGCAGAACCCTGGAAATGTTTATGTTGTTTATACCTGCCATTTTTTTATCCGTTGGTTGCTATATTAATATAAAGCTATCATTGTATGTTTATGCTGTCAACCAATTAACTTTTTTTCCACTGAAACAATCGGATATGGAATAGTAAAATTGCTGGTTATAAATATGCGATTCTATTTTTTATTGCCTAAGTTGTTGCGGAGAAATTTATCTTTGAATTAAAGGATGCTGGCACGGAAAATAAAAGGCGAGATGTAAAAAGCGACCGGTAAAAAGGCAAAAAGATGAAATATTTTGTCCTG
>CAZKOK010000248.1:0-6395 GCA_964554355.1 uncultured Spirochaetia bacterium
GCTGCGCAGAAGAAATGCAAGTCTCTCGTTATAATCTGCTGCAGGAGGAATCCCTGCAAGTATGTCAAAAACAAGCTGCCACAGTTTATTCTGAGGATGTCCGTAATACTGCTGTTTCTCAAGAGATTTTACACCGGGAAAGGTTCCCACTATTATTATTTCAGTATTTAAGTCAATAACCGGAGGAAAACTGAGCATATCAGAAGTATAGCCGATTTTGGATTAATTTAAACAGGAGAAATATCATTAAGCAGTTTGCCTCAGGGTAAATTTTATAATAATCTATAGATAGATATTACAAACGGAGATATTTATGGAATACAGAATACTTGGTGACAGCGGATTAATGGTAAGCGAAATGGCATATGGCTCCTGGCTTACTTTCGGCAATCAGGTTGAACTTGATAATGCAGAGAAAATAATAAAAATGGCTTTCGAACTTGGAGTAAACTATTTTGATACAGCTGATATATATGAAGCAGGTAAAGCTGAAAAACTCCTGGGCAGGATCCTCCCGGGAATGAACAGGCGCCATTATGTAGTTGCGACAAAGGCCTTCTGGCCGATGTCAGATAATATAACAGACAAAGGACTCAGCAGAAAGCATATCATTGATTCAATTGAATCAAGCCTTGAGCGGCTCAGACTTAAATATGTTGATATTTTCTACTGCCACCGTTTTGATCCGGATACACCGCTGATCGAAACGCTTGAAGCAGTTGAAGACATAATCCGGCAGGGAAAAGCTGTTTACTGGGGTGTAAGCGAATGGACTGCAAAACAGATTAAAGAAGCATACAGTATATGCGAAGATATGGGATGGCACAGACCTGTGGTAAACCAGCCGGGCTACAATCTTCTCCACCGCGGGGGCGAAAAGGAAATTCTTCCCGCGTGTATAAAACTGGGTATGGGCACGGCCGCTTTTTCTCCGCTGGCCCAGGGTATCCTGACCGGCAAATACTCCGGCGGAAATATACCGAAGGGAAGCCGCGGATCAAATGACCGGCAGAATATATGGATGAAAAACGAATTGTCCGATATTGAACTGCTGAACAAAGTGGATTCGCTTTCTGCAATTGCTGACAAATACAACCTGAACATTGCCCAGCTGTCACTGGCATGGCTTCTGAATCAGCCGGGAATATCCTCTGTTATTGTCGGGGCGACAAAACCTGAACAGCTTGAAAGCAACCTGAAAGCTTCCGGCGTAAAACTGAAGGAAGAAGACCTGAAGAAAATGAACAGCATGTTTCCGGCTGAATAGTCCGGGATTTAACTCACACGACGACTCGACGGGGCCGGGGATTTCGGCAGATGAATAGACTTCCGGGAGATCGGGAAGGGTATTGAACCACAGAGAGCACAGAGTTTTTATTGAAAGTTTTATCAATATCCATGGTATCGCCTAATTTTTTAAAAATTATTTCAGGGTTTGGGAAAAACAAAAAAAATAAAAGTATATATTGAGACAATATTTGACGGGAGTCAAACCAATCTGAATCATCAGAGTCTCTCTGTGCTCTCTGTGGTTCAGAAAACGAAGACTATCATTTCAGTCAATATCGAAATATGAATCAGTCCCATCCGTCTCCATCCGCGTAATCCGTAGTTAATAAAGTCCTGTAGACTTTGCATCTTCCATCGTTTATAATGAAAAATCTTTTACAGCGAGGTTACAGTATGAATAAAAAAATATGTGTTTATTATCAGTTCTAGGAAAACCGGTTTCTCTGATATTTATTATTTTACTTCTGTTTTCAGTCTGGTCTTGCGGAAGTTCAGCGATAAAAACAGAGACTCCGAAAACTTCTGACAATGCGGAATCCGATCTGCCGATTGTTACCGACAACAGCATTACGGACATTCCCGTTTCTCCTGCTGATAAAGCGTATCAGTGGAAAGGAAGAGTTGATTTAACAAAACCGAATACTCCTGTCTTTGCCTGGAGCGGGGCGGCGGTCAGCGTCAGACTGACCGGATCACAGTTTGCAATGCATTTCGGTTCCGGATCCGGACAGAACTGGTTTAATATTATTGTGGATGATGAGATTTACCTGCTGGGCGCGAAATCAAACCGGATTTTCAGATTCAATGTGCCTCTGGATAAAAAAGAGCATATAATAACAATATTCAAACGGTCCGAATCACAAGCCGGGAAAATTACTTTCCTCGGTTTCTCTTCTGCAGACGGTTCCTTTGCAAATCCGGAAAACAGACCTGAATGCAAGATCGCTTTTCTTGGAGATTCAATTACGGCCGGGGCCTGTAATGAGGATCCGGGCGAAGACCAGTGGAATGACAGATCGACGCATAATTTCTACAATTCATACGCATCAATTACAGCAAGACAGCTTAACGCAGAAGTTACAGGCGCTGTTAATTCGGGAACCGGTGTATCAACTGGCTGGAATGAATATAAGGCCTGGGAGATATGGAACAGGCAGGCTGCAGACCCGGATTCAGCTGTTTACCCCCCGGAATTGCCTGCCCCGGAGGTTTTCATTATAAACCTGGGCGAAAATGACGATTCATTCACAAAAGCCAATGGTCAGCCGTTTCCGGAAGATTTCAGCGAAAAATATATTCAGCTCGTAAAGGAAATCCGCGGACGTTATCCCGATACGGTAATCGTCCGCGCTTTGGGCGGAATGGGAATGTACGGAGGAAAATCCTCCAAAGACCTTAACAATGCCTGGCAGGCCGCATATGACCAGCTGAGCACAGAAGATCCCCTGATAAAACAATTTAAATTTGACATGTATTCAAACGCCCACCCTAGAGTTGCAGCACATAAGATATTGGCTGACGAACTCACGGTATTCCTGAATACGGTAATGGGGTGGTGAATACAATTATGAATTATGAATATAGATTATAACCAATTTACAATGAGAATTTCTTAAGCGGAAAAGCAGTGGATTCCCGCCTGCGCGCTGACTATTACCCATAAGTCAATGTCATCATAACAGACAGTTTTTCTGATATGCCGGTTTTAAATTTGGCTTCTCACGGAGAGCACGGAGGTTTCAGAGGTCACAGAGTTTTCTTTTTTATTAATATGTTCAGCAAAAAATCATAAATTTTTTCTTCTCTGTGATCTCTGCTCTCCTCTGTGAACTCCGTGGTTTAAAAAATGTGGGGTTTGACAGAAACGACAGGTTTTCACCGTAATATATTATTATCCTGAATTTATGGGTAATAGTCAGCGGCTGCGCGGGAATGACATTGGTCTTGAAAATGAAAAAAAGTACTTATGCGGGGACCCTCACTAAAAATAAAATTTATCGGTAGTCCGTCAAACCTTCACTTAAAACCATTCATAATTCATACTTACTCCGAATCCAGCCAATTGAATGCTTCATTTTCATCATGAAAGTGACGAAAATTTATTTCATATCCGAACAGGTAATTTTTGGTTTCAAAAACTGCCGTAAGCATCTGGATTTTTTTCCGCGTTTCAGAAACCGGGTCCGTAAGCATCGAATACTTGAATCCGCTGATCATGCCGTGCTTTTTCAGATAATCCGGAGTGCGGTTAATTTCGTGAAGCGGCAGGCGGAAATCTGTTTCCCTGTAATCAACCAGACATTTTCTGGTCCCCCATTTTTCACATTCCGTCTTGAGCCGCATTCTGAAATGATCAATATGTTCGGAAATATAGGGTCCTGTGAGTCTCACATGAATACAATCGTGATTTTTTAAATAGCTGAACTCCCATGCCATAAGTAGCCCTCTGCTGTATTATTTTTTTTGACATTATCTATGCAAATAACTCAGGTTGATTATAGCAGAGGACCCGCAGATGTAAATTACTTTTTATGATATTTTCACGTCAGTGCCGGGAATTATTCAGGCGGCTGGTCATTTATCCTGGCAGAAACATTATTGGACCACTCAGACATGCCAGCCTTGTTTACAGCCGCGACCCTGTAGTAAAACAATGTTTCGGGATCAAGGTCCGTGTCCCTGCGTGAACGTACATTGGAGCTTGTGCCGAGTATTACGCAATCGCTGAAATCTTCATTAACAGACTTCTGTACATGAAAACTCCGTTCATTGTTTGAATTATCAGTCCATCCTAAAACAAAAGTTGCGCCTGTAACAGCATCAGCAACCAGATCTGAAGGAGCATTGGGGACAGTATTTTCACAGGAATTTATTAACAGGATTGAAAAAAAAGCAAAAATGAAATAATACTTTTTTACTTTCATAATTTCCTCCATAAAAGAGAATTTTCAGGTATTTTTGTCCATGGATATCGGTATGAAAATGTGAAATCCGGCCCAGGGAATTCCGGGATCTCAAGTGCAAAGGTTATCTGAACCACAGATGTCACAGTAAACACAGAGTTTTTATTGAAAGATTTATCGATATCCGTGGTATCGTTTATTTATTCAAAAATTATTTCAGGGTTTGGGAAAAACAAAAAAAAAGTATATATTGGGACAATATTTGACGGGAGTCGAACTAATCTGAATCACCAGAGTCTCTCTGTGACCTCTGTGGTTCAAAATCCGACGATAAAATATCAGTTCATATATGAATAAACAGACTCTTTTATATTGAAGAATCATAATTCATAATTACTTTTCCTTGTAAGATCTGCATGCCCGGGGTATCATGGATAAAAATAAATATGGAGTGCCCCATGGCGAAAAATATCCCGGTATTGACTGTAAATGAAGAGACTCTGGCTAAGGCCTACGAGCAGGCGCTGGTGAGTCTTTATAAAAACGGCACACGTTTCAAAACCCAGTATGATAAACCGGAAGACCCCTTAAGCATCGATTCAACGATGAATATAACCATTCAGGACCCGTGGAAGGATCCGATGATCCACAGGGCCTTCCCGGGCGGAATAGATGAACTGCGGGAATACGTCATGGAGCTTTCCGGGGTAAAAGACCACTGGGTCAAGAACATCAACGATCCGGAAGATACGCGCTGGGAATACACATATCACGGCAGGCTTGCCGCCTATGGTGCATGGAAAGAACTGGAAAATGGAAAATCCGTCCGGAAAGGTTCTTTCTGCATCGATCAGATACAGTGGATAATCGACAAGCTTTCACAGCAGCCTTATACAAGACAGGCACAGGGAATTACCTGGATGCCCAGTCTTGATACCGACTGCTTTGATCCCCCGTGCCTTCAGTCCGTATGGTACAGGATAATGGAGAATGACGACGGGACCTGGTGGCTTAACTGCAATATCCGTTTCCGTTCAAACGACGCCTGGGGCGCCAATTTTATGAACATGTTCGGGTTTGTCGTCTTCAGCAAAACAGAAATAGCTGATAAAATTGCTGAAAAAACAGGCAAAACCGTTAATCTTGGCAGGATGAACTGGCAGGCAGACTCATACCATATCTACGGCAAGGACATCGAAACAGCAGAAAACATGCTTTTCAAACGCATGGACAGTCTGAGCCTGGAGGAACGCACATTCAATTTCCATGATGATTTTATTCAGGAAATGTACAATGATGCCGAACCGCGCATCGCTGGCAAAATTAAAGCCTACGACGAGGAACATAAATAATCAGCTTTCTTTTTCCAGAAGGAAATCCCTGTAAATCCTGTAATGCTCACACTCGGTGTATTCTATCGTTTTAAGCGGATTGTGATCAAAACTCAAAATTTCAGCATTGGCGCATGAAAGCAGAATCGGCGAATGCGTCGCAATAATAAACTGCGCAGGACCGGAATCTGAAGCCTCTTTAAGAATATCAAGAAGTTTCAGCTGTGTTTTCGGGGACAAAGCCGTTTCGGGTTCATCAAGGATGTACAGTCCCTTTATTTTATATCTGCTTTCGAAAAAAGACATAAGCGACTGGCCGTGCGACTGGGTCAGCAGGGATTTCCCGCCGAAATATCCGAGTACACCCGGATCTGCCGAAGCCCAGTTATCAAGGCTTTCTGCAAAATTCCTGAAAATTCCCGATCCGAAAAATGAACCCGGGACCTTTCCATGAGCCCAGCAGACATCAAGATACCTGAAAAGCTGTTTTTCATATTTATTATAATTGAACCTGGTTTTACCATTTCCTTCCCAGATATGAATCCCGCAGGCGCGGGCTATTGCTTCAATTACTGTTGACTTTCCCGTACCGTTCTCGCCGGCAAAAAGAGTTACCGGAGCATTAAAGGAAATTTCCGGCAGATTATCAAACAGGGTCAGCGAAAAGGGATAAGTGTCAGCCGAGGGAAATTCGGATGTTCTGAATGCTGTTTTTCTGAGATGGATCATAATACATCATAAAGATTAATCCTTTGTTCCGTCAAGCCTGACTATTTTGTTCTTTCATCTTTTCAATATACTGATTCAGATCGTCAAATCTTCCCTTGTACTGCTCCATGATTTTGCGGTAAATCTCTTCCTCGTCTCCTTC
>CAZKOK010000249.1:0-3266 GCA_964554355.1 uncultured Spirochaetia bacterium
GTACACGCGAAGACCCATTTGAAAGTGATTGGCAGGAAATCAGGGAATTACTTGAAAAACAACACTGGAAGCTTTGACGATTTCCAAGTACTGTAAATCTTTCATTTACAGGCATAAACTCCGAGGCTCTAATTTTAGCATTGAAGGGTGTTGTTGCATTTTCAAATGGATCTGCATGTAATTCACAGAGTTATGAACCAAGTCATGTATTGTTGGCAATGGGATTGTCAAAGGAGCGTATTCAGTCATCGATTAGATTGTCATGGTGTCATATGACTGAAGATCCGGATTGGAATATGCTTAATCAGAAAATTAAATCTTTTTATTAGTTACTTTATGAGTTAAATATAATGGTATAATAATATTATTCACCTGGCATTATATCTGCGCAAGGAGTGATTTATGGCTATTCCCACAATAATATTAGGTATTCTTACTATTTTTTCTACTGGCGAAGAGAAAGCAGCGAATCTGCATATTAAACAGGAATAACACATGGCAGACACAGCAATTGATTCGAATATCTGGAACCTTGCCCATTTGCCCCATGTGCTCCGTGACAGGATTAGGTATGAATAAAGATAAAACTGCTAATATTTCCGGAACTGTACTCTCCCAGCCGACAGCCCCTACCAAAAATAAAACGGGTTTACTCCTTCTGTACGGTGGAGGATATATTACAATCCTTTCGGTCCTGGTAAGTTACCTTTTAAATGGAGCAGACTTCTCAACACTTCGGACCTGGCTGCCTGCAAGTATTCTGGTTGTTTTGTTCGGTATTAATCTGTTTTTATATTTAGTATTTTTCAAACTGTCCCGGCTTCGTCTATCAATTATTCTATTGCAGATAGTTATCTGTTTTGCAGGGGTGCTGTTCTCGGGGACAGAAAGCAATATATCAAATCTTTATTTCATTGTAATTCCGATGATTGTGCTTGCCTTTAGCCCTGTTCAATCACTTTTGCTTGGAATGACTGCTTTTGTGTCCCTGTATATGGCTAATATGCTGCTTTCGGATTTTGGGAGCGCCTCCATTCATACTCTGCCCCAGGCGGGAGGATTTCTTTTCTTTGGCGTTGTAGGCTACGCACTGGTGCAGCAGCAGAAAGACAGGAGGAGGGCAGAAGGTCTTCTTGCGGAACTGGAGGCGTCACATTCAAGATTGCGGGTTTATTCACTCCAGGTAGAAGAACTTGCTGTTGAAAAAGAACGAAACCGGATGGCCAGAGAAATCCATGATAATCTTGGACATTATCTTGTTGCGGTGACTATGCAGCTTGAAGCAGCAGGAAAATTTCTAAACCAGGATAAAGAGGAAACTTCAGCGGCCATAAAAAAAGCTGAAGAGTTGGCCAGAGAAAGCCTTTCGGCGGTAAGGGAATCAGTATCAACTTTGCGCAAATCACCGGTGGATTCTCAGGATTTATCTGTACTTGCGGATGCATTGGTTCGTGATCTGAGAGATGATGGTATTGCTGTTGATTTGATTTTGAATGGAGAAGAACCGGTACTTTCAGTTCCCGTAAAGACTGCTCTGTTCAGAACAATCCAGGAAGGTCTGACCAATGTCCGCAAACATGCGGGAGCTGATATTGTCTCGGTAATTATAACCTGTCAAACAGACCGGATATCTGTAGAAGTGCAGGATAATGGTACAGGAATACAGAGTAACCAAGATTCCGGTACTGAAATGAGCCATGATACGGGGTTCGGTTTGCTTGGACTGACGGAACGGATCAGCTTGCTGAAAGGGAGTATTAAGTATGGAAATAACGATTCCGGAAGCGGTGGATTTTTATTATCTGTAACCTTGCCTTTGTCCGGTGTTATTGAAAATGCGGAGTAATAATAATGGATAAAATTAGAATTGTTATAGTCGATGATCAGCAGCTTGTCCGGGAAGGTCTTTCTCTGCTGCTTGGCCTATATTCCGATATCGAGATTGCAGGCGAAGCCTCGAATGGTAACGATGCCGTTGCCATGGTCAGAACCGAAAAGCCGGATGTTGTGCTTATGGACATTCAGATGCCGGAACTTGATGGAGTTGCTGCGACCAGTATTATTCAGGAGCAATCCCCGGACAGCAGGGTGATTATCCTTACTACATTTGATGATGATGAATATGTTTTTGAGGGTCTCAGGGCCGGTGCAGTCGGGTATCTTTTAAAAGATGTGCCTTCGGAGCAGCTGGTTGCTGCAGTCCGGGCTGCGGCCAGAGGTGAGGGATTTATCCAGCCTTCTATTACGGGTAAGGTGCTTGCAGAATTCGCCCGTATTGGAAAGCAGGAGCGGCTGCGGAAAAAGCAGCCTCTTGCGGACCCGCTGAGCCAACGCGAAATCGAGGTACTTGTCGAAATTTCAAAAGGTGCTACAAACCAGGAAATTGCTGACACTTTGTTCATTGCTGTCGGTACGGTCAAAAATCATGTAAGCAACATCATTGCCAAATTGAAAACCAGAGACAGGGTACATGCAGTATTAAAAGCCAGGGAGATGGGTTATATATAATAACTGTTATTAGGAAATAATCAGGAACAGAGACCTATTTTTTTCTATCCTCAAACAGGTCTTTAGGCACATTAAAACCAAGCCGTTCCGGCATTATATTTACCTCAGTCAGGAGGTAATGCTGAATGAAAACAGCTATTATTGAAACCGCTAAATTGCATAAAAAATACGGCACACTTACTGCTGTCAGGGAATTAAATTTTTCTGTAAAAAAAGGAGAAATTTTCGGGTTTCTCGGTCCAAACGGAGCTGGCAAGACAACAATTATATCTATGCTTTCCTGTCGGCTGAAGCCAACCTCCGGTACAGCTGAAATTTGCGGACACGATATTCGAAAATCTCCGGATAAAATAAAACTGAAAACAGGATTGGTTCCTCAGGAAATTGCACTTTATCCTTCGCTGACAGTTCGCGACAATCTTGCTTTTTTCGGCGGCATGTACCTGTTGAAAGGCAGAGAACTGAAACAGCAGATTGTCCGGGTTCTGGAAATGGTCAGTCTTGCCAACAGAGCGAAAACACCGGTAAGGTCTCTGAGCGGAGGAATGAAAAGGCGACTTAATATTGCCGTCGGCCTCCTTCATAATCCCGACATTCTTTTCCTCGATGAACCCACCGTCGGCGTTGATCCCCAGTCACGAAACGCAATATTTGAACACATAAAAGAACTGCGGAATAACGGGAAGACAATTATTTACGCAACCCATTATATGGAAGAAGCTGAACAGCTTTGTGACCGCGTTGCCATTATGGACAAT
>CAZKOK010000249.1:3276-6315 GCA_964554355.1 uncultured Spirochaetia bacterium
GCGAGTTGATAGCGCTGGACACACCGGCTAATCTGGTTGCAGCATCTGGAGAAGGCACCGTCAAACTGGAAGTTTCAGCTGATTTTGATCAGGGTTTTGTCTCTGCAGTAAACCAACTGCCTGAAGTGAAAAACATTTATATATCCGGCAATGTACTGGAAGTAAAAACCTCCAGTTCAACAGGCCTGATGATTCCTCTTTTTGAAATTATTAATAAAAATGACAGAAAAATAACATCATTGCAAATACTGGAACCGAATCTGGAAACTGTTTTTCTCAATCTTACAGGAAAACAACTCAGAGAATAATGGAACATAAAGGAGAAATACTTATGATAAGACAGATATTTTCAATGATGTGGAAGGACCTGAAAGTCGTGGCTAAAGACAAGACCAGAATGATTGGTCTTTTTCTTATGCCTCTTGTCCTCATTATTGTAATGAGCCTGGCTTTGCAAAGTCTTTTTGATGATGATTTAAACTCAAAGTCGAAGGAATTGCCCGTTGTCGACCTTGATCCAGGTTTTTATTCAGATCAAATTATTACAGCCCTGAAAGAGATGAAAGGAATAAAAGTTCTGACCGAAGCAGATGGGGAACCCTTGACTCTGGAAAAAGCCAAACAGCTGATAAAAGAACAGACTTTTTCGGCAGTCCTGGTTTTTCCTGAAGATTTTTCATCAGGAATCACTGATCCGAAAAAGGAGACAAAGACGGAATTTACTTTACTGACTGATGCTGCTGTATCGATTCAGTACATTGCCCCTCTGGAAGGAATGCTGAGTAGTGTATCCAGGGAAGTGGTCTATCGGATGCATTCAGGGGAAAAGAATGCTCCACTGATTGAATTGAACACAGAGGAAATAACTGGCGGAGATACGTACATAGAAGTTGATACCTACCAGCAGAATGTTCCAGGGTATGCCATTCTGGGGGTGTTTCTAATTGTGGGTACAATGGCGGCGTCGGTCATGCAGGAAAAGCAGGAAGGGACTTTCCGGCGGCTGCAGGCAGCTCCGGTTACCCGTGCCGTGCTGCTTGCAGGTAAAATCCTTCCATTTTATATAATCAACCTTTTACAGATAATACTGATGTTTGGCGCAGCACATCTTGTTTTTGGTATGGCTTTGGGAAATATTAAAGCATTGATAGTTCTGAGTCTTGCGCTTTCCGCTGCATCTACTGGTCTTGGCATGATGCTTTCAGCACTTGCCAAAGCTGACACTCAGATTGGAGGCATTGCCTCGCTTCTGACCCTTACCATGTCTGCACTGGGCGGCTGCTTTATGCCAGTGGCGATTATGCCTGATTTTCTGAAAACAATTTCCCGCTTTATACCCCATTCCTGGGCCATGCAGGGGTTTCAGAATGTGCTTGTTCGCGGATATGGAATCGCGGATATATTTCCTCAGATTGCAGTGCTTTGCGGCTTTACTTTTGTGTTTTTTGTTATTGGTGTGTGGCGGTTTGAATTTGAATAGGTTTTTTATTGCAGTTCCACAACATTGTGACAAAGAATGACAAAAAATTACAATGAGCGAAATAAAGACTAAAAAAAGACAGGCAATAATAATTTTGTAAAAAGGATGTTTATTACTGATCCGTAAATCAGGGCAAATATGTTATTAATGCAAGATAAGTAAATCATTGTCCCTTAATCCCTAATTTGATGGATTCGACTGGATAGCAAAAAAAACGATGCACAGTGTTAAGTGGGATACCATGATTAGTGATAGAGTCTTTCTTTCTACCTAAAATTTTATCCTTACCCGCGAGTTCCCTTTTTTGCTTCCGCTTGCTTTTAACTATATATCATATAAGGAATTAGTCAATTGGAAATTCTCTGATTGGAATTTGATTGATCTGCTTTCCTCTTTATTGGAGAGCTTTTTCTGGCTACATTCTGGCTACATTTTTATTTTGGTGAAACAATCAGTTGCATGAATAATTTGCATATGATGAAACTTGTTGAAAAAGGTTAGATGCCTGAAAACTGTAATCTTTGTTGGGTTACTTGTCTTCTATGTAAAAATATAGGAAATTATTGGCAAACAGCTGGTAATACTACATATCATGAAGAAAACACTATAAATTGTCTGTATTGCAAAAAGTATTTTAAGGCCAATGGGTTAGGTAATGATTACTTAAGTGTCTGTGATTAGTAAAAAGGTCTTAATAGTGATTATGGTTTATTCCCTTCATGGATTGATTCAATTACAGCTCAGTCGAGATGTCTTAGTAGATAAAATCCGCCAGCATCTTGTTTTTCATTTTCAGGCATTTCTTTAAGGCCTGAAGCTTCTTATGCACTCTTAAAGAGATTATAACTATCTTTTAATAGTTTTAGATATTTAGAGTCTACCAGATCAAAACAAAGTCCTAAATCCAGAACTGCGCCTACCACAGATGGTGTTTTTATTTCTCGACCCACTTTATTTTCTTCTGCCCATTGTTTTGCCCGATCCACATTTCCTTCCCAGAAGTACATACCATGTCCCAACCAGTCATATGAGTTGTCACTTCGTATCATTTCACTTTTTGTTAGAACAAGCCTGTCTCTTACAGATTTATCGCAACCGTGGAATCCAAGTACTATGACAGGTTTTGTAGAATACATAAGGGAACGCTATTTTTTGTAATTATTGGATAATTTACCGGATTTTGTATAAATACCGGCATCAATGAGAAATTGTCGTGCTTTTTCAGGATCTTTTCATTTCTTCAGCACTTTTTTTAAGTTCGTTGCTGAGTTCCTGTATTTCTTCTTTACTCATTGATTTGCTCCCTGATCATGTTAGAATTTACGGCATACCAGTATTATTGTTAACGAATATAATGTCATTTTTTGATATAATATAAAATTCTTTCATGCTGATATTATAGCTGTAATAAATAATTTTTTTATAATCTCAATTAGCACAAATCAAAGTTTTCTCGCCAAATAAGCACATTCCGCTTATCTGTATGTGATAAAATGGAAGAAAGCATTTCTGAAAGCGTGGAAAAAGGGGTTAGCTTTACCGAAAGCTTAAAGCCCCAC
>CAZKOK010000250.1:0-6304 GCA_964554355.1 uncultured Spirochaetia bacterium
GATTTTTCTTTAAGCAAACCGTTTCTTGCAGCAGAATTACCCTGGCTGTCACTGCCAGTTGTTTTCGGTGAACTGCAGAAAGGCAAATTTGATATTGTGGAAAAACCTCAGAAAGTTTTTCAGGATTTTGACGATAACGGCTATATCTTTGATTGTTTTATAAAAGAGAATGATAAATTTTCCTTTATATTCAGGAAAAGATAAAAGCAATTGCCTTTAAAAAAATATTTGCTAAAAACATCAAAATAGAAAAACACCTCCTGATTGTTTTGATTTTTAAAACTATTTTATTTTAAAGCTCCAGTTACTTTTCTGCTGTTTAAATAAGTAAAGTTTTTTCTGTATCTGAAAATCCTTTCATTGTCACTTTTATTCGGGAGAAAAATATGTGCGTATCAACATCTGTATATATTACAAATGAGAATTATGAAAAACTGGAGATGCAAAGGGAATTAAGCGGAATCAGTATAAATAAAATCGTTTCCAAATTGCTGAAAACAACAACGGAAAGGAAAAAAATTAAGCCGAGACTGTACCGGGCTGTGAAGTATCAGAAGAAGGAATATGAATGCCAGGAATTCAGGAATCTTCATATTGATCTGGATGAAGTGCTTTATGAACGGTGCCTAGATATGCGGAAAGTTTTTAAGTTGTCTGTTTCGTTGATTTTAGCTATTTGTATTACAGAATACTCTGAAGATCTATTTAGAAAAGAAACCTCTACCGATAACTATATGCAGAATTATGTTCTTTTTTGCCTGGGAGACAGTGAATTTTCTGGATATATAGTATACTGGAGCACCCCCCCTCCTGATCCTCCTCTGAAACCTTAATTTCCCAGTTAAAACTCTCTCTTCCAGGTTTATTTACAAATCCCGTAAAATCAGAATACAATGGCACACGGAGTACCCATGAGAAGAAAAGACAAGGAAATTACAAATCCGGAATTAATCACAGAAATAATAGAAAACAATTTCATCTGCCGTATCGCTCTCTCGGAAAACAACCAGCCCTACATTATCCCGATGAACTACGGATACAGAATAAACACCATCTATCTACACTGCGCCCCAAAAGGGAAAAAACTCGATATCATCAGTAAAAACAGCCGGGTCTGTTTTGAAATAACCGACAGCATAGAAATAGTAAAAGCTGAAAAAGCCTGCGGATACGGCACACGATTCCGTTCGGTTATCGGTTTCGGCACAATAATGCAGATTAATGATCCGGCCCAAAAAGCGGAAGCCCTCAGGATAATAATGAAACAGCATTCAGGAAAAGAAGACTGGGACATAACAGAATATTCTGCCGATAAACTTGGAATACTGGAAATCAAGATTGAATCTGTCACGGGGAAAATTTCAGGGATCGAAAAATCCTGATATAATAAATCGACTAAAAAAAAGGCAGGCTGCATTATGAAATCAGAAAAAACGGAAAAATAAAACTGACACTCGAAGGTGTACAAAAAACGCTATTAATACTTTTATGGGGGCGTGCAAAAGAAACAGACAGGCCTGAACCGCTTTTTACCGATACATATGCAAAGAAAATCCTGACAAATCTTGATTATGATTTTTCCGAAATGGAAGCCGGTTTCAGTGAAACGGAAAGCACCACATGGGTTATCAGGGCCTTTAATTTCGATAACACCATCCGGGACTTTATCACACAAAATGAAAATTCATTGATAATAAATATCGGGGCCGGGCTTGATACGACCTTCCCAAGAATCGGCAATAAACAAATCAGATGGGTCAATCTTTATCTGCCGGATGTAATTGAACTAAGAAAAGCTCTCATTCCCGATTCCGAACATGAAATATCAATCGGAAAATCGGTCTTTGACTATAGCTGGATAAACAATATCAGGAAACTGTCAGCCGGAAAAAGCGTCATGCTGTTTGCAGCGGGTGTTCTTTTCTATTTTACGGAACAGCAGATAAAAGACCTTTTTGCAAAACTGGCGGAAGAGTACCCCGGAGCGCATCTTGTTTTCGATATATTTCCGGAATTTATTGCCAATTCATGGAACAGGGAACTAAAAAAAGGTGAAAATGGAAAGCTTGATTCATCAGCCGCTCCAATGAACTGGTATCTGAACAGGACATCTCAATTAAAAACACTGATGCCTTCAATTGAAATAATCGAAGATTACCCCATCTGCTCGAAAATAAAGAACCTGAAAAAATGGGGACGAAAAATGGCCTTCCAGCTAAAAGTTATGGATTTGCTGAGGCTTTATAATATGATTCATATTAATTTTTAATTGTCGTATTCCTGCTTTGTATTTATTTTAATCAGGGGATTTAATGAACAGAAAAACTTGCAGACTGAAGAATAGAGCTGTAAACTAAAGCAATATTATAAAAGGCGGTGTTGTCTGAAAAATCCTGATATTGTTATTAAAGAACTTATACTGTTTGCAGAAGAAAACCCTGATGTCCGTGCGGTTATAATGAATGGATCAAGAGTCAATCCGAATGCTGTACCGGATTGTTTTCAGGATTATGATGTTGTCTTTTTTACACTGCATGCTGAAGATGAAAGATACAAAAAAGACCGGACCTGGATCAGAAGATTCGGGGAAACAGCGATAATTCAGCAGTGCGATTTTCGTCACGGTTACTATATATTCCTTATACAGCTTAAAGACGGAACCAGAATCGATCTGAGTTTCAGAAGCATCCAGGAAATTCATGACGCTGTTAAGGAGGATTCCCTTACAAAAGTGCTTCTCGATAAGGACAAAATATTAAAACCTGTTCCGGAACCTGACGAAACAACATACCTGATAAAAAAGCCCTCGCGCAGCGAATGGGACATGTGTCTTAATGAACTCTTCTGGCTTCCGGTCTGCATCGTAAAAGCAGTTCACAGAAATGAAATACCTCTGGTCCAGTATTATTATGCAAACTGTTTTCTTCCGGAAATGGGAAAACTCGTATCCTGGTATGTCGGCTTTTCAGCAGACTGGAAAGTAAACGCAGGAAAAGAAAATAGATGGATAAAAAAGCATCTGGATGAAAAAACATATACTGAATATATCCGGTTATTTTTCTATTCAGATACTGACGACATTATTCACAACCTGAACAAAGCCAGAATTCTGATAAGAGAATTATCTTTGGAAATTTGTAAAGGTTCCGAATATGAATACCCCGGACAGTATGATAAAAATACTGAAGAATTTATAAATACTTTCAGCCATATTTATAAAACAGAATAGAACAGGAAGATTATGGACAATCAGTTAATTAATTCAATATCAGAACTCGTCGAATCGGCATGCAGATCAGAATCCAACACATTCGGATATACAATCTGGTCTTATCACATTATCCATGTCGTCAGAATTGCAAAGGAACTTGCAGATGAATACGGTGCCGAGAAGGAAATCGTAACCCTGGCGGCACTGCTGCATGATTATGCAGGAATAAAGGACAGGACAAAAATAAAGGATCATCATATTCATGGTGCAGAAGAAGCTGAAAATATTCTTGCAGGATACAAATATCCACAGGGAGCGTACAGCTCTGATTAAAAAATGCATCCTGAATCATCGCGTCAGTATGAATCTGAAAAAGGAAAGTCTGGAAGAAACATGCGTTGCAGATGCAGATGCATTAGCACACATGCAGGATATTGCGGCACTCTTTTACTATGCCTATCACAATAATGAATTGAACATTGAACAGGGAAAAGGGTGGATCAGGGGAAAAATCGAACGTGACTGGAAAAAGATGAGTGACCGCAGCAGAACAAAATTCAAGAATCTGCACGAAGGAATTTTGCAGACCCTGGAATAGCCATGCCGTTATCGATATGGAAATTATAATTCTTGGCAGAATCAGATTATTGTTCTAATATTGAAGCATGTCTGAAATATCAATAATAAAAAGTCGTGATGATCTCACCGCCCCCGAAAAAGTCATTGATCTCATCCAAAAACAGATGGAAATCATCGGCGGAAATACCGATAAAAACATGATCGGGAAAGCCCTGGAAAACGCACTCCGCAAAGAATCAAAAGCTTATCTCTTTTTATCGGAAAATGAAAAAAAGGAAATACAGGGTTTTGCATTCGGAAACATCTGTTCCGGTCTGGAATCCGGCGCTGATTATTTCTGGCTGAATGAAATCTATATCGATGAACAGTATCGCCGAATGGGAAATGCCTCACAATTACTCAGTTTCATTGAACAGTGGTGCGAAGTGAATAAACTTGTCTATTTTGCCTGTATCACTTCTCCTTCAAATAAACAGGCGCAGGATTTTTATAAAAGGGCGGGCTTTGATATCAGCGAAACATTATGGGTTGATAAAAAACTGACCGCCGGGCCTGATATAGAAAAAACCTGATATATACCTTATGGTATATATATCACTCTTCTGAAACAGGATAATATCTAACTGAGATTTTATTTCCTTACAATATCCAGGAAGGTCTTTATGTCCGGTATTTCCAATTCATTCATAACAAAACCTTTAACAGCCTGCATCCTAATTGCCGCATTTGTTTCCTGTGCTATGCTTTCCCTGCCGAAACAGGGAATTCCCGATGTTCCTCCCGAAATTCCACTGGTCAATGAAACTATAAAAATATGGACTGTAGGCGATTCCATAACCGAAGGAACAAATAACGGCTACCGCAACAGGATATGGCAGACCCTCACAGAAGCGGGAAACGTTGTTGATTTCATCGGCACAAAGGGCCATCCCTGGCCCCATACTGAAATCTGTCCCGATGCGGACCACGACGGTTATCCTAATTATACGATAGGCAATATTGCCGGCATTATCGATGACATATACACCCAGATAAGCAATGAAAATCCCGACATCCTGCTCATTATGCTTGGAACAAACGATCTTGCCTGGTGGGTTGGCAGCGAAGAATCGGTAAACAATAAAGACGAAGAGATGATGGATCTGATAAATCATATTTTATATGATCTTGACTCTTCGATGTCCATAATCGCTGCAACGATTCCTCCTATGCCTGCTAAAGCGATTGATGATACAGATGTTGACCGTGAGATCTATGGACAGCGTTATAGTCAGGCTTTGGCCGCAAGCATTCAGGACCATCCATTGTACGGATCAAGACTCTTTCTTGTTGACATGCATTCAGAAATGGCCCTGTCCGATCTCGGCGGTGGCGACGACGTGCATCCGTCTGTCGGGGGGTACGATAGAATGGGAGACATCTGGATGTACGGGATTGCCGAATACCTGGCTGTCGATACAAATTGACAGGGAGAAATAATCTGATACAATCATAAACTTAAGAATGGAAACGGGGCATATTATTTACACATCAGATTCACGCAACCTCTCGATAATTCATGACAATTCAATAGACCTCGTAATTACCTCACCGCCCTACCCGATGATTCAGATGTGGGACGAACTTTTTATCGGACTAAATCCCGATACCGGAAAACATCTGTCTGAAGGAAACGGTGACAAAGCCTTTGAACTTATGCACGGGGAGCTGGACAAGGTCTGGAAAGAATTATACCGGGTTACAAAAGAAGGATCATTTGTCTGCATTAATATCGGTGATGCAACCCGGACAATCGGCAGTATGTTTCAGTTGTATTCAAATCATTCCAGAATAATAAACGCAATGAAAGCCCTCGGTTTTAGTACTCTCCCGCTTATACTCTGGCGTAAAACAACAAATGCACCGAACAAATTCATGGGATCAGGGATGCTTCCTGCCGGTGCTTATGTAACACTTGAGCATGAGTATATTCTGATTTTCCGCAAGGGAAACAAACGGAATTTTAAAAATGAAGCAGAAAAAACAAAACGCATGGAATCTTCATTTTTCTGGGAAGAAAGAAATTTATGGTTTTCCGATATCTGGGATTTTAAGGGGGTTCGTCAGAAAGTCGGACATAAAGATCTGAGGGACCGAAGCGCCGCCTATCCATTCGAACTGGCATTCCGCCTTGTAAACATGTATTCACTTCAGGGAGACACAGTTCTCGACCCTTTCCTGGGAATGGGGACAACATCACATGCTGCTATTGCATCCGGCAGGAACAGCATCGGCATTGAAATAGACAAAAGTTTTACAGAGATTGTCTTTAAAAATCCTGAAGAATTAAAACTGAATTCCAATCAATGGACCGCATCAAGGATCCGGCAGCATATTCAGTTCATGAAGAACTATGCAGCACGAAAAGGTTCTGCAAAATATACTAATTCAATTCATGACTTTCCTGTCGTAACCAGACAGGAAACAAAAATGAAAATTTATAATATCTGCGATATATTCAGAACAGACAACAAC
>CAZKOK010000251.1:0-6255 GCA_964554355.1 uncultured Spirochaetia bacterium
TAATCTGAACAGCGCGTTTTATCATTGCGCAGGTAAGGCTGTAAATATTACCATTATAATCTATAAGATCCCTGAGGGGAATAATCATTAATTTCTCCTGACTGTCAATTTCGGCATAATACTATCAATTTTCAGATCTTTTGTAAATCCCCTGCTGTAAAGGATTTATCTTCTGTTTCGATTGATATCAAGAACCTGCTCCGTAATCATATCAGTAATCCGGAACTGATCAAATTTTTCTGCATCGATAACCATATCAACAAAATCATACCTGTCATTATCAATCCCGTACAGTTCAAGGTATCTTTTTCTGTCCCGTTTATCTCTTTCCACAGTTTCAGCAAAGATTTTTTCAAAAGAACCGCCTTCACGCTCATGAATCCTCTTTGCTCTGATTTCTTCAGGTACATTCAGGTAAACCTTGAGCTGCGCTTCTTTCATCATCCATATTGCAAGCCGTGATGCAAGCACACAATCTTCCTTTGATGCAAGTTCAACCTGTCTTTTATCAATAATCCTGTCATATTTTGGATCTTCTTCAGCAAGGTTGCACAATTCCTCAAACTTCATTCCAAGTTCCGCAGCCAGGTTTTTAAATGTAAAGTTTACAACCCTGAATTTCAGTTTTTCAGCTGTAAGCCGGCTTACTGTCGTATTGCCGCATCCGCTTTTACCTGAAATCGCCACGCAAAAATTATTCAACATTTCTGAGCTGCTCCCTGATTCTTTCAAGCCCGTCTTTCGCTTCAATAACTTCCTTGTTTACTTCCAGTATAATACTTTTGGATCCGATAGTATTAATTTCGCGGTTCATTTCCTGGCATACAAAATCAAGCTTTTTACCCATCGGTCCGCCTTTTTTTACTATTTCCCTGAAATTTTCAATATGGGAACGCAGACGTACTATTTCCTCGCTTATTGAATATTTTACAATCATTACAGCTGTTTCATTCAAAAGCCTGCTCTGATCGAAATCTTCACCGACAACCTGGACAAATTTCTCTTTAAGCTGGCTGACAATTTTATTTTCAAGTTCATCTGCATGTTTTTCAAACAGTTCTGCCGCCTTGTTTATAATACCGAGTGCATCAAGAATGTCTTTTTCTGTATTTCTGCCTTCCCTGACTCTTGATTCATCAAACATCCTGAACGCTTTTTCAACAAAGGGGAAAATAAGTTTCCAGTATCTTTCAATGTCCTGATTTCTCTGGATTTTAATTATGCCATCCATATGAAGAAGATGACTCAGAGTTACGGTCCCGTCATTATCGTTAATCTCGGCAAGTTCCTGGAGAATACTTTTGAATCTTTCAGCCGTTTTTTTATCAAGCCTTATATCAAGATCTTCCTCAAGCTCCCTGAACCGCAGTGAAAATTCCACCCTTCCCCTTGTAATGATCGGGGACAGATATTCACGAATTTTCTGCTCCAGAGGATTAAGATGCTGCGGCGTGTTTATAAAAATATCACAGTACCTGTTATTATATGATTTCAGTTCAGCTGTAATATAAAAAATATCATTCTGTTCTTCAATATAGCCGTATCCGGTCATGCTTTTCATCAGTTTCAGTTACTCCTAAAATAGTTATATAGATCACGGCACAGTTTCCAGTTATCGCCTGCACCCATTGTAATAAATAAATCGCCCGATTTTAAGTTTTTTTTCAGGAATTTCAAGGCCTGGTCAAATTCGGCGCAGTATACCGTATTGCTGTAAATTGCCTTTGTTCTTTCATATAATGTTCTTCCGTCGATATTGCCCCTTTTTTCCCTGGCTGAAGCGTATATTTTATTCAGTACAATCAAACCCGCATCTTCAAAAGATGCAGCAAATTCGTCAATAAAGGTCTCGGTACGCGTATAGGTATGAGACATAAAATCAATGACAATTCTCCGGTCCGGATAGAATTCCTTTAAGCCGGACAATGTCTTTTTTATTGCAGCTGGATGGTGTCCGTAATCATCCATAAATAAGATTCCCGATGCTTCACCGTAGACCTCGGCCCTGCGTTTTGTTCCGCTGAATTTCCCTATTCCTTCCCTGATTTTTTTTATTTCATCCGAACAAAGCCGCCCTTCCCTATCAAGAAGCCGGCACACAACAGCCGCAGCACCGGCAGCATTAACTGCATTATGTTTCCCCGGTACCTTTATGATAAAAATATCGTCGCAGATATCAAGTCTGAAATTCTGATAACCGTTTCCTGATTCATATTCCGAAATTCTGAAATCTCCTTCAGCTTCAAAGCCGTATTGAATAAACCTGACCGAAGGGAATTTATGCCTTACTGATTTGATAAAACCATTTAAAACCGAATCGTCAGCACAGTATATTACCGTGCCGTCCGGCGGCAGCTTCTGCATATATCTTAAAAATGAGTCTTTCATTTCATTTATGTTTTTAAAAAAATCAGTATGGTCCAGTTCAATATTTGTTACAAGAATCATATCCGGGTTGAAATTCAGAAAACTGTTTTTGTATTCGCATGTTTCAGCAATAAAAATACTGTTGCCTTTGTTTATGAATGAATTTCCCTCAAACGCATTCATTCCTGAACCGCATATTGCTGAAAAATCCAGAGAACAGGCCCAGGCTGCAGAAGCGCAAATGGCTGTCATGCTTGTCTTTCCGTTAACTCCGCTTATTCCTACCGCAAATGAGTCTTTGCTTAAAAGTCCAAGTATTTCCGGATATGTAATCAGCGGAATTCCTTTTTCCCGCGCGGTTTTGAGTTCCGGATGTGTTTCCGGGTCATATGCAGTGCTGTATATTATCAGATCGGTTTTTTTATTTATTCTTTCAGGATCAGAATCTTCATAATACCTGATGCCGCATTTATTAAGCAGATCCTCGGTGGGAAATTTTTCAGCAGTATCAGAACCGCTTATATTAAAGCCTTTCCGGCTTAAAAAAGCAGCTGCAGCCGACAATCCGGTGCCCTTTATACCCACGCAGTAAATATTTTTTATGCTATCCAGACATATTTCAGACATAAACTTATCTTAAAGATTTTCACGATATAAGTCCACTGATTTTATCAGGTCAAAATTTCACAATAATCAGGTTTTTGATTGTTGTTTTTGTCTGTTTGATGATAAACTTAAAAATATTACTTATAGGCTATTTAAAAACAACGATATATTTATTAAGAGGGCATCATGACAAAGACCAGAATCAATGAGCGTGACAAATATGCATTAAAATACTTTTCAAAACAGTCACAACTTGAAGATTTCCGCAGAAAAACAATTGCCGTTGCTTCGGGTAAGGGCGGTGTCGGAAAAACAACGACTGCGGTTAATCTTGCATTGTACTATGCATCAAAAGGTAAAAAAACAGCCCTGGCCGATCTTGATCCGCTATCGAACTGTTCAGTACTTCTGGATCTTCCCCAGGAACAGGCCGCACCGCTTTCTTCCGGTAAATCAATTAAAGAATATATTACCGGTGTATACAGAAACTTCCATCTTATTTTTCCCTATGCGCGCACTACTGTTAATGAAAGCAAAAAGATAAAGGAACTCCTTTTCAGGAAGGGTTCTGACCTTCTTTTAAAAACCTATGACATCATAATTCTCGATCTTCCGGCCGGTGTAGGTTTTGATGAAACCATTTCCTATCTCTCTTTTTCAGACAATATGGTGCTTGTTGCCAATCCTGAGCCGACTTCACATGTGGCTGCAGGTGTTTTTCTTAAATCCGCATTTGACAAATTCGGCACTGTCAATACAATGATCTGGCATAACCGTTACCTTAATAAATCATCCGAAGGGTTCAACAGCTCTGACCTTGTCAACAATTACAATAAAAACATGCCCGCCGAAGATCATCTGGATTCCGATATGATAAATACCAGCGATATAGCTTTCGTTCCGCCTGATGCTGCGCTTGATATGCTTCAGGGAGAGCCGTCTCCTCATTATCAGATTCTCAGGAACCTTTCCAACATAGTTCAGATTGTTTCCGATGAACTTATTTCAGGATTATGCGTCAATCTTCCTTTTGCTGATAAAACCAATAATCTTATAGAATATTTCATACTGAGGAATTATCATCTCGGGAATGTCAGGGATATCCTTAATCAGATGGAAGAATATTTCAGAAATCTGTATCTTGGCAATTATTTTAACATCAAATCGGAAAAACTCGGCAAACTCAAAATCTTTTCCGATGACGAGAAAAAAATTCTATCGTCATATATTGAAGTTATAATCAGATCTCCATCCATCAGGCAGATAATAAAAATAAGTAAAATTATCGATAAAAAAACCGATCAGATTGAAAACATTAATACCCCATTCGGCGTATCAGTTCCCGTTGAAAGCGATTCGCTTCTGGACAAGGAAATCAGTTCACTCCTGATTATGCTTTCGGAAAACAGTGAAAATGATAAATACAATTCAGCGGTTCTGCTTTTCTATTTTTCAATCTTCAAACTTCTTCAGTCCAGGACCCTTGTAAATCTGATAACAGACTTTGTCGCCAAAAAGAAAAACGGCAAACGCGAGGTAATCAGGGACAGGGCAGCCCAGATAAAGCAGCTGATTGAAAATAATCCTGAGTCGAGGAAAAAATATCTAAACATAATTCAGACCCTTTTCCCTGTTGTAATAAAACAGATCGGTCTTGTCGGCAGTACTTTTGATATAACAAATCTGTTTTTGACAGATGAAACAGGAAACCTTCATAAAACAGCATATGTGAAGCTTCTTCATAATTTCCTGCATAATACAATATATTCGGGCTTAAGTATTGTGTTCGGTTTTGAATTCAGGAATACGACAAGAGAATTTATCAGCGGAGCAGAAAGACTTCTTGAAACACTGTACTGATTATTCTTCCGGAATCTTTACCTTTTCCTTTTTTGAAGATTTGTTACTTGCTTTCTCCTGATCAGCTTCTTTGGAATCATTGTTTCCCTTCAAAAGAATAATCTCTTCTTCTGTCAGTATTTTTTCTATATCCAGAATGATAACAAATCTTTCATCGATTTTGCCGATCCCATTCAGGAACCTTACATCCAGAGACAGACCTATTTTCGCAACAGGTTCTATCTGATCATCTTCAAAGGAAACCACTTCCTGAACAGAATCAACCTGAAGTCCTATATTAACAGGCCCTTCGTCTGTATGTATTTCAATTATAATAAAGCAGGTATCCTTATCCACACTGGTATCTTCAAGACCGAATTTCTTCCTTAAATAAACTATAGGTACAACCATTCCGCGGTTATTTATTACTCCCGCTATATAATCGGGTGTATTCGGCAGCTTTGTGATTTTTGAATATTCAAGCACCTCCAGGACATGCCCGACATTTATTGCATAATCTTCATCCATACTGAAAGTAAGGAACTGTTTGGCCAGTAAATTATCATCCATTTTTTCACTCCGTTTATCGTATATAAAAATTTTAATTTATATATCAGGTAGTTGCAAATTTCGATAACAAATTTATGTCCAGAATTTCTTCATTCTTTCTGCAAGCCCCGATCTGTACTGCTCCCAGTCCTCAATAATGTTCCGGGCAATCCCTTCCGACACCGCGGCCTTTGCTACAGCTGTGGCAACCCATTCAATTACTCTCGGATCAAAAGGCTTCGGCACTATATATTCCGGACCGAATGAAAAACTCCGCCCGTAGGCCCTGCGGACTTCATCGGGTATTTCTTCCCTAGCCAAACCGGCAAGTGCATATGCAGCGGCTTTTTTCATCGATTCGGTAATATCCGTAGCCCTGACATCAAGGGCGCCCCGGAAAATGAACGGAAATCCCAGTACATTGTTGACCTGGTTGGGATAATCGCTTCTGCCCGTCGCCATAATAATATCGCTACGTGTTTGTACGGCTGTTTCCCAGGCAATTTCCGGATCAGGATTTGCCATGGCAAAGACAATTGCTTTCTCTGCCATTGATCTGAGCATTTCAGGAGTCAGGCAGTCCTTTACAGATACTCCCATAAAAACATCAGCGCCCTTTACCGCTTCTCCAAGGGTCCTGATTGTTGTTTTTATACTGAATTCCCTCTTTTCGGGAGTAACTTCTCTTTCATCATGAATTACTCCCTTGCTGTCGCACATTATTATCTGTTCTTTCTTAAGTCCGACCGAACAGAAAAGCCTTGCACATGAAATTCCGGCCGCTCCGGCTCCGTTAAAAACAACCTTTATATCCTCAATCTTTTTTCCCGTTATCTCAAGCGCATTTATAAGGCCTGCTGCTGAAATTATTGCTGTTCCATGCTGATCATCATG
>CAZKOK010000252.1:0-6247 GCA_964554355.1 uncultured Spirochaetia bacterium
AGCCCTGTCAAAAGATGACTGTTCAGGTACTTCCACGTCTGTAAGTTTTGACTGCCGTTCGTAATACTGTTTGAGCCTGTTCCTGCATATTCCGTATATCCAGCCCGGGAAAGAATTTTTGTTTCTTAAGGAGGATATGTTTTTCACGGCTGTATACAGCACTTCCTGGACAAGTTCCTCAATATCTTCGGCGCTGCATACTTTTCCCCTGAAGAATCTTTTTATAAGAATATGCTGAGAATAGATATTTTCAATATCGAAATGCTGCATCAGGCTTCCGCAATTGAATCCAGTTTTTCCTTCACCATTTCCGGATGATCACCGTCATACAGTGATTTGATCCCCTTTATTATCATAGTATAAATGGTTTCTACATTCTTCAGATACTGGTTTTTATAATTTTCCAGGAGTTCTTCAAAACGGAACTGTTCAATGCCCATCAGCAGAAGATCAAGCGATTTTGCAAACAGCCTGTTTCCGCATTTTTCCTGGATGCCGTCCAGCGACATTAATCCGTTCTGATGCGCAAAAAGCGCAAGCGAATAGAATGTGTCTGCAGTTTCGGATACAGAGCCGAATTTTACAGACTGGCTGTATGCAGGATATTCGTACAGCTTGTCAAAATTCTCATTTGTATAAACCATCAGCACCGAGCAGAGTGTTTTTATCTGTTCTTCGGGACTCGCGTGTTCGCTGTCATAGGCATCGTCTGTAAACTCTTTCTGAATATTCATTTCCTGCCTGACAATGTCTCCGGCCATTTTCGTCATGTTTCCGAAGAAAATTTCATGGTATTTTTTATCAAGCCTGTTCAATACCCCTGCAAGCACTCGTGTGTCTATCTGACGCAGCGCCTTCTGGATCCCGCGTGAACAGTTGGCCCTTCTGCTTTCAAGTATGGCGATTAATTCTTTCATATAAGGCTCCTTTGTTTGTGGTTGCTTATATAGTCATTGGAAAAGGGAAAAGGTTGGGAGAATAATTATGAATGGGGGCAGACCCCGAAAACCTCACGCGACGACGCAACGACGCTACGAAGGCAAAAATTAAAAAATTCTAAATGACTTCCGTGAAATATAATTATTCCACGGAAGGCACTGGTATTTTCCCGAAACGTCCCGCCCGTAGCGTCGTTGCGTCGTCGCGTGAGGCTATTCATTCAGTTGTTTTTCCTGGTGATTATCCGTTCAAAAGCATGTAAATGATGGATCCCTCCGGGATGACTCTCTTCAAATGTACCTTTATTATGATGAATGATTTCCCAGTCCTGATATTTTCGGGGCAACTCGCCGACATCAAAAAGACTTTTTGTAAACGGGGCATTGTCCGGCGTGGCAGGGGCATCACTCCATGTGATAAAATCAGGTCATAGTCTTTATTTATCTGATAAGTCCTCAAATCACCTGTGAAAAAGTTTACGGATACATTGGCTTTGTCTGCCAGAAAAATCGCTTTTTCTATTCCTTTTTCCGATATATCAAATGCGTCAACAATATTTCCATTTTGGGCAAGGAAGATTGGATTACGCCCTTCTCCGCATCCGACGTCAAGGGTTATTGATTTTGGCTTAAAGAGTGGATAAAACTCTTCAACATCTTTTGTCGGACCCTTCTGAAAGGTATTGACATCTTTGTCTGCATACGTTTTTTCCCAAAATGGTTTTTCCTCCATTGATACTCTCCATATCAGTTAATGTTTGCTTATATCAGAATTCCATTTTATCCAATTATATATTTAAAAATCTTATGCGTACATAATAAATCTGTCATAAAATCTGTCATAAAAAGCCTGATCATTTCTTCCGACCCTCTTTGTGTCTTTGTGAACTTTGTGAGAAACCTTCTTCCATATAGATTCCTGCTACCGCGACAATACCTGTGGTATTGCCCCTTACGCGACAATACCTGTGGTATTAAGCTATCGGACGACGGCTGTTGCACGAACATTCCTTCGGAATGTCGTATAGCTTTCGCAGGAATGACTGAAGTCGTAGCGTCGCCCTAAGCGTTGCGTCGTTGCGTGAGATATTTTTGAAAGCACTCCGGCAGTTTTACTATATACCGAGCGCCCTCTCCGCCGCAGTCACTGTCTGTTTAATCAGCATGATGATCGTCATCGGGCCTACACCTCCGGGAACTGGTGTATATGCCGATGTCCTGTCTTTGATGTTTTCCACATCGGTATCCCCTGCGTTCCCTTCATTGTACCCCGCATCGACAAGCACGGCCCCGTCCTTCACCCAGTCTGCAGTAACATACTTCGGCCGGCCGATTCCCACGCACAGGATGTCGGCGCGGCGTGCGATTTCCTTTATGTTTTCCGTTTTGGAATGGCAGATTGTTACGGTGGCGTTTTTGTTGAGCATCATCATGGCCAGCGGTTTGCCGAGGATTGGGCTCCGGCCGACTATTACAACTTCTTTTCCCTGGACAGGAATATTGTATTCTTCGAGAAGGGTCATTATGCCCTGCGGCGTCGCACAGCCGAATGCTTCGAGCTGCATGGCCATTCTTGCAAACGAGAGGTTGTTTACGCCGTCGGCGTCTTTTTCAATGGATATTGCATTGAAGCAGGCCGGTTCGTCCACCTGTTCGGGGACAGGGTGCTGTAAAAGGATCCCGAATACGGATTTGTCGTTGTTCAGTTTTTCGATTTCGTTTATGACGTCCCTGGTGGATGCGGTGCCGGGCAGTTCGACTTTGAGCGATTCGATCCCTGCACGGACGCAGGCATTTCCTTTCATGCGCACATAGGTCTGGGATGCATAATTATCGCCGACGATTATTGTTGCGAGCTTCGGGACTATGCCTGTTTTTTCAATTATTTTTACGCTTCTGATTTTAAGCTGTTCATTGATTTTTTTTGCGGCGGCTTTGCCGTCAAGAATTAAAGGTCCCATGGGAGCCTCCTTCATTTGTAAAAGGATCATTATTCACCCAGACGCGCGATGAATAAAAATTCTCCCCAATGGTTTTTTCCATTAATTTCTCATTAATAAGAAACTGCGTCAGTTGATGAATTGATGATAGAATTTATTGGGAATGGGGTCAAGACTCCCTGTACTCTCTGTGGTTCAGACAACCTGTCCGCCCTGAAGCTGCCGACCAATTTTCTCCCTGCAAATAACACGAATAATGTAATTAGTGTTAAGATATTTTGAACATAGAACTGGAGCAGGATATGAAAACAGCAGAATACTGGATAAAAAAACTGGGGCTTGATGCCGAATGGGGACAGACCCCGCAGGCTGTCATTCCGGCAGGCGACTTCTTTGCTGCAGAACCGGCGGAGGGAACTGATTTCTGCCTGGCAGGATGCACGGTAGCGCCGGGTTTCGATTTCGCTGACTTTTATATGTCATCCAAAGAGGAACTTCTCAGAGACTTCCCCGAATATAATGTGATAATTTCAAGACTTGGAAAACCATAAGATTCACGCAAAGAACGCTACGATAAATAACGACGCTACGTCGTTTTTTGGGGTTTGAGAAAACCAGAAACCTTAAAAAAAGTAGCGTCGCTTTTTACCTTAGCGTACGTCGTGTGAGGAGTTATTTACGTATAATCCTCATCGCATTGAGCACCGCAAGCACTGTGACGCCCACATCGGCAAAAACTGCTTCCCACATCCCGGCGATTCCGGCAGTTCCCAGGGCGATAAATCCGATTTTAACTGCAAGTGCAAAGACGATATTCTGAAGGACAATTCTGCGGGTCCGTTTGCCGATGCTTATGCCTTTTTCTATTTTTGAAAGGTTGTCGGTCATCAGCACCATGTCTGCTGTTTCAATTGCAGCATCTGTACCTTCCCGGCCCATGGCTATCCCGAGGTCGGCCCTTGCCAGCACGGGAGCGTCGTTGATGCCGTCTCCCGCAAATGCAATTATGCTTTCAGGGTTTTCGGTTTTGATTTTTGCGAGAATATCCTCTTTATCCTCCGGCAGGAGTTCGGCATGGAATTCATCCAGACCCAGTCTGGCTGAAACATCGGCGGCGACATCTTTTGAATCGCCTGTCAGCATGATCATTTTCCTGATGCCTGCCCGACGGAGGTCTCTGATGGTCTGTCCGGCTTCGTCCCGTATTTCATCATTTATTATAATGTTGCCGGTATATTCATTATCAATGCAGACATAGGCGACGGTCCTGTTTATTTCACAGTCCGCGTGCGGAATATCAAGTTTGTGAAGCAACAGATCATTGCCGACGGTAATTGTCCGGCCTTTGTCCGTTACCGCCTGTATGCCCATTCCGCTGTAGTTTTTAAATGAAGCTATTTTCTGCCTGTCAGTGTTTCCGGAATACTTTCGGATAATGGCCCGGGCAACAGGATGGCCTGAGTTTTTTTCCGCCAGGGCTGCATATCCGAGGATCTGGTCCGCAGTGTATCCGTTCCGCGGGTTTATTTCGGTAACTTCAAAATTTCCTTTTGTCAGTGTCCCTGTCTTGTCAAAAACCAGTGTGTCAAGTTTTGAAATGATATCGATATAATTGGATCCTTTTATAAGAATTCCTTCCGAGGAAGCTTTCCCAATCCCTGCAAAATATCCAAGAGGGATGCTTATGACAAGCGCGCATGGACAGGAAACGACAAGTGCAACAAGGGCCCGGTAAAGCCATTCCGAAAAGGGGCCCGCAGAAAGCACGAACGGCGGAATGACTGCAATCAGTACTGCAGCCCCAACAACCAGGGGCGTATAAACCGAAGCGAACTTTGTAATAAACTTTTCCGTCTTTGCTTTTTTTGCCAGGGCATTCTGTACAAGATCAAGGATTTTTGAAACCGAAGACTCAATGAACGGTCTTTTGACTTTTATCTGAAGAAGTCCGTCCGTATTTATTGTTCCGGCTTTCACCTCGTCTCCCTTTGCCGCTTTTTTGGGGACAGACTCCCCTGTAAGGGCCGAAGTGTCAATTGCGGCTTCTCCTTCGGCAACGGTCCCGTCAAGAGGTATCCTTTCCCCTGGCCTTACAATGATAATCTGTCCGGGAGAAACATTTTCGGGACCAGTTTCGCGTTCGGTTCCGTTATCAAGGACAACAGCCCTGTCCGGTTTCATTGCCATAAGTGATTCAACCGATCTTCGCGAACGGTTTACAGCCAGGTCCTCGAAAAACAACCCGATTGAATAAAACAGCATTACTCCCGCGGCTTCGGGGAATGCCCTGATGATAATGGCGCCGATTGTTGCGGTCGCCATCAGAAAGCTTTCATCAAACACCCTGCCTTTTAGAATGTTTTTAAAGGCCTTGAAAAGCACCCTCCAGCCCAGACCGAGATAAACAACAGCAAATGCAGCAATCGCAGGAATACCGGACAGGAATCCTGGCAGAAGCGAATGAAGGACCATGCCTCCGGCATACAGAGGCGAAAACAGCACCAGTATAATCACTTCCCTTTTATAATCAGTCTTTTCCGTTTCACGGGCACTGTTAAGCAGGACAATTTGCGGTTCAATTTCGGAAATATGCTTTTTTACCTGCTGAATATTGTCTGTGTCTATTCTTAAGGTAGCCGCGGCAAAATAGACATGGACTTCCTTTACATCGGATCTCTGCCTGAGGGATTTTTCTATTTTCAATGCGCAGTCGGCGCAGTCAAGGTTCTTAAGTCTGTAGCTGGTCATCATGCTGTCCTTATCAGTCTGAGTTTATTTCTCTGAAATATGTTCCATTCCGGTTTTGATTATCTGCTGTACGTGTTCATCCTTAAGGCGGTAGATTGCCGTTTTGCCTTCCCTGCGGAAAGTAACCAGGTTTGCCTGCCTTAGTGTCTTTAGCTGATGCGAAACAGCGGACTGGCTTACGTTCAGAATTTCCGACAGATCACAGACGCACATCTCGGTTATAAACAGAGCGTTAAGTATTTTTATTCTCGTCGTGTCCCCGAACATTTTAAAAAAATCTGCCAGATCATATAATGATTCTTCGGCAGGGGTCGTCTCCCGGACTTTTTTTATTGCGTCTTCGTGAAGAAGAAAGGTTCTGCATTTGTCACTCATTACGATATCCTTATAGATGAACATATGAACAAGCGTTCATATGTGTAATATAAGGTAAGCTGGACAATTAATCAATACTGAAGAGAAGAAAACCACGCATTTAAAATAAGGTATCCCTGTACAGTCCTGTCAGCGCCTGCGTGGAGATCTCCCCGGTATAACGTATGATTCTTTCTGAACAGATATCTGATCTGCATTAATTCCCGGGTGGTGGTATCTGCCGGTTTTCCCTGTATGGGATACAAC
>CAZKOK010000253.1:0-6228 GCA_964554355.1 uncultured Spirochaetia bacterium
CGGTTTCGAATATGCATTCGCCCAGTACCGCGTCTCCCGTCCCTTTTACCTGAATGCTTTCCCGGTCTAGATTTTCCGGCAGATCCGGAAATATTACCGTATAGTTTCCTTTTGTAAGTTTCAGTTCTGCAGTCCGTGTAATCATTGCGCGGCCCTGATAAACAGTTACGGCGCTCACTGCGGATTCAGTTTCAACTCTCTTGCTTTCCATTTAAATTCTCCTGATATCTGAGTATACAAAGTATAATCCCTTTTTATAAATAAACCAATTTAAAAAAAGCCCCCGGGAATTCCGGGGGCATATGATACATATTTATTTGGTGTTTATTTAATAAGAATAAATTCAACCCTTCTGTCTTTCCAGCGGTTTACTTTGTCGCTGAACGGAACTATCGGCCTGTCTGCTCCTACACCAACAGTGGAAATTCTGCCGGCCTCGATACCAAGCGCTACAAGGGCTGTTTTGATAGCTTCTGCTCTGCTTTTTGAAAGCGGAATAAGTTCTTCGGTCTGTTCTTTTGCAGCCTTTTCCGGGTCTTCGTAGTAAACGCTTACGGCATGGCCTTCAATCTGAATTTTGTAGGTCTGGTATTTCTTGAAAATGCCTGCAAGACGTTCGAGGGTCCACATATTCTTTTCCAGAGCTTCTGCTGCCACGTCCTTGTAATTTGCCGTATTGGGTTTGAATGTAATTGACGGAACACGGATATAAAGTTTGTCGCCGTCGCGGATTACAAGCACATCGACGGATATTGTTTTCTGAACGGTTGTAGCGTTTCCAACAGAATCTTCAATTTCAAGAATCAGTTTGTAATCCGATGCAGCCTGTACAAGTTCACCCGTATCTGAAATACCATCCCAGATTATAGCTGCAGATGGTTTGCCTTTGCCCGAGAAACTTGTAAAATGGTTTCCTGCAGGGTCAAGAACTTCCATGTGCCATTCGCCGATTCCGGACAGTTCATCAATGCTTGTCAGAATGGAAAGCTCGTCTTCAATGCCGTCATTGTCAGGAGAGAACGGAGAGGGACTGAATGACAGTTCTACAGCCGGAGCTGTCAGGTCAAGACGAAATGCCTTGCTGCTTTCAACAGGTACGTCGCCTTTTACGTATTCAACCGTAAGCTGTGCATTGTACATTCCCTGAGCTGCAGTTTTGCCGTTGTCAGCTGTACCGTCCCAGACTATTTCATTCTTAACCTGGCTTCCGCCGGTAAATGTTTTTTCTGTTCCGTCGGTCTGGTGAATCATTTCAAGTTTCCATGATTTTATGCCGTCAGGATTGCCTAGGATGATATTTATATAGACTGAATCTGCGTTGCTGTCGCCGTTTGGAGAAAATATTGTTTTATCAACAGTCAGAAAAATCGGAGTTTCCTCTGTGTTTATTATGATGTTTTCAAAAGACTTTGTTGCTGTGTTGCCTGCACGGTCGGTACTGGAAACAGCAATACTGTAAATCCCGTCGGGAAGCAATGCTCCTGAAGAGTCTTTTCCTCCCCATTCGAAATCCTGCGGTTTTCCGCTCCATTCTACTGTTGAAACCACATTTCCGTCTTCGTCAGTGATTTCAGCCTTCCAGTTATCTTCCTGGGAACTGTTGAATTTCAGGGGAAGTGTATCCTTGTTGCCGTCATCATTTGGTGAAAAAATGGTGTAGTCTGAGTCGATTTCAATTTCCGGTTCCTTGGTATCAATAACGACCTTCTGGAGTTCTGTAGTTGATGTGTTGCCGTTGTCATCCCAGGCTTCAATAACATAGGTATAGGATCCGTCGCCGACTACCGTACCGGTCTCGTTTTTACCGTCCCAGCTTACAGATTCCGGGACCAGAATGCCTTTTTCCACGTAAAGAAGCCGGTCGAAAACATTATCAAGTTTTATGTTTTCAGGTCTGGATTCCTTGTTTTCAATGACGCGTACTTCATTGCCGGCTTCATCCTTGATGATTAACTTGAATCCTTTGATATATCTTTCATCGGTAATATTGATTTTCAGTTCCAGATTATCCTGCGTGCCGTCAAGGTTCGGAGAAACATATACTTCATCATATTCTTCCGGCTGGCCTTCGGGCTTAACCGGTTCAATTTTGACTTTGGGAGGATTACTGTCTTTCATTCCAAGAGAGGCGGTAACTCCTGCGCCGACAGCGAAAGCGCCGTCTGAAAGCGGGGCAAATGCCGCATCAACCTTAAGATCGTTCTGGGCCCATCCTTTTCCGGAAAGGAATTCCGAACTTTCAAGATCAATCTTGAATTTGACAGTAAGTCCGAAAGTTACAGGAAATCTCTGGGCAGGAGAGTTGACAATTTCATCAACATCCATATTGAATGAAGCATTTATATCGACTACCTCAAACAAATCGAAACCGGTTGATGCATACAGAACCAGGTTGCTGAATGTAGGAAAGGATAGATCTGCACTGAGGCTCCAGGTAAAAGGTTTGGTTTTTACAAGATCCATTGTCGTGCTTACTGCAGGAGTAAAAATCTTGGGCAGATAACGGTTATCCTGCGGACCGTAGGCTTTACCCATGTTGCGCATAACCAGACCCCAGGTAAATTCCTTGATAAAAAGCAGATCGCCGATTATGTGAATTATTCCAAGATCAGCGGCAAGTCCCCAGTCAGGTGAACTGTCCGGCAGAGTGCCGAAAATACCTGAAATACCGAGCCCTATCAGGAAATTCGGGGCAAGTGCCTTTGAAAATGCAAAATGAACATTACCAAGCTGCCCGATATTTGCAGTAGACAGGTCCGAGCCGATATATCCGCCTTCGATTGAAAAGACACCGATCGTTGACGGGAGGCTTATTCCGAGATTGAGTGAAGTGCCGGAACCTGTATTATTGATGTCAAACAGCCTTATATAACCGACACTGAGTTTTGTGCGCTGTTCCAGAGCCGCTGCTGCCGGATTGAATATTGTGGCGGTCGGGGCTTCCAGAGAGGCAGACTGGGGACCCACACCGAAAAAATATGGTGAGTATAATTCGTCCACATGCTGCGCCTGAACACTGATAACAGCTGATAAAAATAAGAGACCAAATAATAATTTCTTTGAAAATAATCTGTTCATTGTATTCTCCACGTTTAAAAATATATCATATCTTGTACTAAATACTCATATACCAAACGGCATAGTTTGAAGAAATCCGCTTATGCATCAAAAATGGAAATTACAGCAGTAAAAGCCATATAAAGTGCTTATTATTATATCAGTAAACCGTTGCTGTACAAGTCTTTATAGAAAAAATTAATAATAATATTCAGTCTGTATTCACCTGTTTTTTTAAGAGAAACAATCAAATTGTACAGGCACAAACCCGGGTAGTGTCTCCTGTGTGCCGTTTGGTATGTTTTTTTAAATTTGATTGTCGATAAAAACAGGAATTGATATAATTTTCGGGTATTGAAAAAAGTATAAATCATATTGAGCCTGAGACCATGCTCCCCTGTATTAATTAAAACCAAGGAGCAGATTATGAAAATTAAACTGTTGATGATTTTTATCCTTTTCCCGGCACTGCTGAACTGCGTTTTTGCTCTCGGTATTCCTGATTATGCGGAACCCCCGCAGTATCCTGAATATCCCTGGGAATCGCGGGGAATAGGCGGCGGCGGGGCTCTTTTCGTTCCTTCCATCAGCCCTCACAATGGAGAAATGGCATTTCTGTCAACCGATATGTCGGCTGTTTTTCAGACAACCAATTTCGGTGCCGACTGGAGGACGGTCCATTTTCTGGATTTATCAGGAGGAACCGATTCGGTTGTCTGTTATACATCGGATCCTGATATTATGTACGCTTTGAATATTGATGATATGACAGGCAATAATATATTCATTAAAAAGACCGAAGATCACGGCCTGTCCTGGCAGAAAATCAGCAATATAGATGAACAGCCCTATTATCTTGAAACCGATATACACAGTACTGAGCGCCTTCTGACTGGTGACTGGGGCGGTTTTCTTTTGTCAACTGACGGCGGAGATACCTTCAGCTATATCAATACAGTACCTTCACTGGACCTTACGGGAAGGGCAATGGCAGGGACCTTCTGGGACGGTAATGATATATTTATTGGTTTTGACGATGGTATCCTTTATTCTGCCAACGGAGGAGAGTCGTTTACACATCCGGGTATCAGCGGCATCCCTTCAGATCAGGCCATTGTTTCACTGACTGCGGCTAAAGAAGGAAAACTGATCAGATTTTTTGCCCTTACTCTTTCAGCTGATGACGTATATGCCGGAGTGGATTCGGACGGTTACTGGTCCTTCCGGGGGATTTACAGGATGAATTACACAGGGAGCTGGAGCGGAACGCACTGGGAACTGGTTTCGGGCGGATTTTCATCAGACCAGCGCTGTTTTTTTGTTGATATGGCTGAAAATGATATTAATACAGTATATGCTGCCGGCGGAGATGCCGACATGGGCTTCCCGCTTGTCATGAAATCTGAAGACGGCGGTGAAAGCTGGCAGAGGTCTTTGAAAAATGTCGGAAACGAAAATGTATATACAGGGTGGGCCGGCTACCGCGGAGATGTTGACTGGTGGTGGGGAGAATTTGCAGAGGGCTTCTGTGTTTCACAAACCGATCCGGACCGCGCAATAATTACCGATATGGGTTTTGTCCACCTTACTGATGACGGAGGACTGACCTGGCGGCAGGCATATGTGGACCCGGCTGATCAGAACCCGATAAATACAAATACAGCGAAAAGGGGTTTTTACCGTACATCCGGTATCGAGCAGACCGGAACCTGGTGGATGACCTGGATGACCGACCGGATTGTTTTTGCCTCAATGACCGATATAATATCTGCCCGGTCAACAGACGGCGGGATACGGTGGCAGAGAGATTACAATAACGGGCTTGATAAAAATACAACCTATAAAGTTCTGAAGCATCCGGACCAGGATATATTTTATGCTGTAACATCTTCTCTTCATGATATGTATCAGTCGACATACCTTCAGGATGAAACAATTGATGATGGTGACGGTGAATTAATGATTTCACAGGATTACGGAGCCACCTGGCAGCTGGTCCATGATTTCGGGCGGCCGGTTGTCGATTTTGCATTTTCTCCCAATGATCCGGACACTCTTTATGTATCCGTCATACATTCCGGGACCGGAGGTATTTACATGACTAAAAACCTCAACGACGGGACTTCTGCATCGTGGCAGAAATGTACTGGACCTCCAAGAACAGAAGGACATGTCTTTAATATCAAGGTGATTGATGACGGTACCGATGATACCCTGGTTGTGACCTATTCCGGACGAAGGGATCCCGATGGAGAGTTTACGCTGAGTTCAGGCATTTTTGTAAGCAGCAACGGAGGAGACAGTTTCCAGGATGTATCCATTCCGGAAATGCATCGATGGACAAAGGATGTAATAATTGATCCGAATGATCCGGCCCAGGATACCTGGTATGTATGCGTTTTCAGCCACTGGGGAGCCTACCCGAATGAAGTTGGAGGGCTGTACAGGACCCGGAACAGGGGAGAGGACTGGCAGCTGATAGGAAATGTATACCGGGCTGAATCATGCGCAGTGGATCCGCTGAATCCGGACCATATGTATCTTACAACAGAATCGGAAGGTCTCTGGGAAACCTGGAACCTTAATGATGATGATCCCGTATTTACTCAGATTGAAGATTTTCCGTTTTCACATCCGCTCAGAGTGTTTTTTGAGCCGTCACACCCCGAAATTGTCTGGATTACAAGTTTCGGTGGAGGTATGCGGGTCAATGCCAATCCCTGATTAAAGCGGTTTTCAGTTATTCCTGCTGTTTTTGTTTTTTCTGAAACTCAGGAAATAGAGAAGCAGGCTTGAACAGCCAAGTGTGATGAAAAGAACTGCAAAAGTTGAATTTCCCTGTTTTGTAATGAATAAAAAAGCTGCACCGGCTGTCAGCAAAAGAAGACCGGCAAGAAGATACAGAAGATTCCATTTCATTTTTTACTCCGCTTTATTTATTATTTTTATTTATATGAACTATAATGGTTCCTTCCGTATTTGGAAAGCAGAATATAATAAAAAAACAAAATTACAGCTTTATTTTTCTGCTTTCAAAATATATTCAAGCTCTATTTCATGTTTTATTTTTATATCATTAAAGCCGGTCAGGGGTATTTCCGGCTTTATCTTTCTGCTTTTTTCTATCTGATTAAGGTGTATTTTTATTATATCAAATCCTCTTTTCTGGTA
>CAZKOK010000254.1:0-6220 GCA_964554355.1 uncultured Spirochaetia bacterium
CAGGAACGAATGGGAAAATATATGGCCGTATCAACCAAAGTATCCGCTGCATTGAGTTTTATTCCTCCGGAAATACAGGGGATTCCCGAAAACAAAATGGATTCATTTCTTTCTTCAGGAGTTCTTGACGACTTCAGTATTTATCTTAACAAACTTCTCAGGTTCAGGCCCCATATACTTGGCAAAAATGAAGAAAAACTGCTTGCTCTTCAGTCGGAAGCCAATCAGACCGCACAGAAAACTTTCGGTGCCCTGACCGATGTAGATCTGGATTTCGGCGAAATAGACGGGAAGCCCCTCAGCCAGTCCACTTTTTCCATCTTTATGATCAATCCGGACAGAAGGCTGCGCGAAAAAGCCTATACACAGTTTTATGAACAGTTTGAAAAGCACAAAAATACACTTGCTTCACTTTATGCCGGAAGCGTTTATCTTGATGTATACAAAGCCGGAATCCGCAATTATGAAAGTTCAAGAACAATGGCTCTTTTCCCTGACAAGGTCCCGGAATTTGTTTATGACAATCTTGTTTCATGTGTAAACAGTAATCTCGATTCCCTGCATGAATATTACAGGCTCCGTGCAAAAATCCTTAAAATTGACCGCCTGAAGCATTATGATGTATATGTACCTATTATCAGCGACATAAAAGTCACCCATACCTATGAACAGGCAGTTGAAAAAGTGATGAAAGCGCTTTCTCCTCTCGGAGATGAATACTGCAGCATACTGAAAAAAGGTCTTCTGGACAGATGGGTTGACCGTTATGAAAACAAAGGGAAACGTTCCGGTGCATATTCTGCCGGCTCCTATACAGGTGAACCGTATATTTTACTGAATTACAAGGATGATGTGCTGCGGGATGTTTACACACTTGCACATGAAGGCGGACATTCCATGCATTCATGGTACAGTGTAAGGAATAATCCTTTTCAGCATTATAACTATACTATATTTGAAGCCGAAGTTGCCTCGACCTTTAATGAGCAGCTTTTATTCAATTATATGATGCAGGAAACTGATGATAAAAAACTTCAGGCCTATCTTGTGAACAAACAGATTGATGATTTTCTCGCTACAATATACAGGCAGACAATGTTTGCCGAATTTGAGGACATCAGCCATAAAATGACAGAATCCGGTGAAGTACTTACTGTTGACAGTATCCGCAGAGCATACAGAAAACTGCTGGAAAAATATTTCGGCAATGAAGTTGAACTGCTTGATGTCAGCGATCTTGAATGCCTTCGCATACCCCACTTTTACAGGGCTTTTTATGTATATAAATATGCAACAGGTCTGTCAGCTGCTGTTGCACTTTCCACCATGGTGCTGAACGGCGGCAGTACTGAAAGAAATGCATATCTGTCATTTCTTAAATCCGGCGGATCTGAATATCCGCTTGATTCGCTTAAAAAAGCCGGGATTGACATGTCGTCTCCTGAACCGGTTGAAAATGCACTGAATGTGTTCAGCGGACTTGTTGGAAAACTTAAAGAACTTGCTTAATTACTTCAATAGATGTTTTGTTTTTTGTGTTTTGCTTTTTTCATAATAATAGGATATTATTGAACGGTAATTCGTTTATAATATTTTTTTAAACTATTAGGAAGAATATGGGCATCAAGGAATGGGGAAATAAGGAAAAAATAATAGAAGCGGCTACCGAACTCATAATAAAAAAGGGTCCCAGAAAAACAAGTCTGGCAAATATAGCTGAAAGTGTAAATATCAGCAAAGGAACATTGTATTATTATTACAAAACAAAAAGTGAACTTATTTACGATGTCACAGAACGGCATATGGATAATATTACCCACGAAATTCTTAAAAAAATGAAACTGATAAAAAAGGGGACTTCTCCCCAGCTTATACTTGAAATGGTTTTTGAAACTGTGCTTGAAGCCCAGACACGAACCCAGCTTCATATATATCTCCTTCATGAAGCAATAACTAACAATAAATCACTTAAAAAACGCTTTCAGGACACATATCAGAAATGGAAATTTCTTTTTCTAAGAGGTCTCGGGGATGTTCTTCCCGACAGAAAGCGGACACAGACCATTGCCGAACTGATACTAACATGTATTGACGGCACAATGATCCAGACAATGCTCGAGGTTGACCGTTTACCAAACTCACAGGTTGCGGAATTCCTTTTAAGTGATTTTTCCAGACTCGGTTATAAATAATGCTTTATCCGGATTTAAGGATTTTCTCTTTTTTTTGCCGCCTTTTCGGCTTTTCTTGAGATTTTGTTCCAGACTCCCGAAAGACCCATTGCTTTTTTCATTTCCGAAAGAGTCTGTTTTGCCTCTTCCCTCATACGGCAGGTTCCATTGAAGATAATCTCATCGACAAATCCGCTGCGGTTTTCGTAATATTCCCTTTTTTCACGTATCGGATCAAGAAACATATTAATTGCCGAAGCAAGTTTCTGTTTAACTTCAACATCACCTACCCGGCCTTTTTGGTACCGTTCCTTAAGGTCTTCAACTTCAGCATTATTGCTGTTGAAAATATCATGATAGATAAATACAGGATTATTTTCAACCCGTCCTGGAATATCAGATCTTATCCTCTTCGGATCTGTATACATACTGTTTACTTTCTTTATGACTGTTTTTTCATCGTCAGAAAGAAAAATAGCATTATTCAGTGATTTAGACATTTTTGCATTTCCGTCTGTTCCGACAAGGGTCGGGACGTCACCGACAAGAACATCCGGTATCGGAAAAACTTCTTCATAAAGCTGGTTGAATCTTCTGGCTATTTCCCTTGTCAGCTCAACATGACTTTCGTTGTCTTTTCCAACAGGAACAAGATGGGCGCGAGGCATAAGAATATCTGCGGCCTGAAGTACCGGATAACCCAGAAGGCCAAGAGGCATTTCATTCAGGTGAGCATTCTGTGCCATTTCCTTAAGGCTCGGGATTCTCTGTAGTCGGGGAACAGTTACCAGCATTTCAAAAATAAGGTTCATTTCATATACTTCATGAACTGCAGACTGCAGATAGATAACAGATTTTTCCGGATCAATACCGCAGGCAAGATAATCAAGGGTCATCAGTCTTGCATTTTCAGCAATATTACCAATATCTTCACGTGATGGTTTTGTTGTAAGCATATGAAGATCAGCGATAATAAAGAAACATTCATACTGCTCCTGCAGCTTAACACGGTTCTTTAAGGAGCCTACATAATGTCCAAGATGAAGTCTGCCCGTAGGCCGGTCTCCGGTTAAAATCCTTTTCATAAAAAATCCTGTAGCAAATTATTGTTTTTTTTGCCTGATCAGTAATCCTCTGGTTTTTTCCTTGCCTGTACCCATAAGGATGCCGATCGGCCTTAATGCGGGTATATTAACACAAATTATTTTAATTGCAACAGTAAGCGGAACTGCCAGGAACATTCCAAGTATCCCCCACAGCCATCCCCATATCATAAGGGAAAAAATAATCAGAAGCGGACTCAGGTTCAGACGCGCTCCCTGCAGCCTTGGATCAATAATATTGCCGAGTATCATCTGTATTGTTGTCATGGAAGCACCGACAAGAATAACCATGCCAAGTGATTCCGGATAAAACTGGACCAGTGACATCAATGTAATAAGGATCACGATAAGTATTGATCCTATGGTTGGAATAAAATTGAAAAAGACTGCCAGAACTCCCCAGACAAGTGCAAAATCCTGTCCTATAATCGCAAGAGTGATCCAGATCAGAATACCGGTGCTTACGGAAATGAATGTCTTGATCCTGACATATTTCCCGATATCACGATTTATGTGCTCCATTATAATTACAACTCTTTTCCGGTGTCCGCCCTTGAAAATATTCTGGATCTTTATCGGAAAATACTTTCTTTCAAGAAGTATAAAAACCAGATAGAGAAGGACAAGAAAGGATGAAGAGAATATGCTTGTGCCTTCCGAAAGTACCTGCCCCAGGAATGATCCCAGACCTTCATCCAGATCAAACAGACTTAAGTTTCCTTCATATTTTAATTCCCTGGATATATAATCCATAAATTTTGAATAAATCGAACTGAGCTTGCTGACATACGACGGAAGCTGTACGCGGAATGTCTGAAAACTGTAAATTATGACAGCACCGATAAGCGTACTGAAAATAAGAATTATCGCAAGTATGATTATAAGGGTCAGGGAATATGGTATCCTGAGTTTTTGCGCCAGGGTAAACAATGGGGCAAGAAGAAAAGCCAGGAATATCGACAGGACCATGGGCACAAGAATTGAGGAGGCGGCCTTTAAAAAATATCCTGCAGCCAGTACTGCAATAATTGTAAGGACTCCTATAAGGGTTTTTGTATTCTTTTCGATCTTTGAAATTATCATTCCACAATTCTGTGCCGGTTAACAGAAAAATTCAACCGGCAAAGTTAAATTTTGATACTGGAAACAGAATTTATTTAATAATACCGTTATTTAAGTGAAAGCTTTGTCAGTTTTGATAATGTCTTTTTATCCTCCTGGAAAACTCCCATAACCCTGAACTTTTTCAGCCTTTTCTTCAATAGTGTGCGTGTTGGGGTCTTAAGCAGTTTTGGAAGAATTTCCATTATCTGCTCTTTGACCTGAACAGCTGCATAATCCTTGTCATTATGGGCCCCGCCCGACGGTTCAGGTATTATTCCGTCTATGACACCGAATTCATAAATATTGAATGAAGAAATTTTAAGCATTTCTGCAGTCTGCTTTGCCTGCCCGGCATCGCGAAGGATAATGGATGCACAGCCCTCCGGTGTAATTACCGAATAAATTGAATTCTCCATCATATAAACATAGTCGCCGATACCGATCCCCAAAGCACCTCCGGAACCGCCTTCACCGATAATAATGCAGATGACAGGAGTTTTTAGCACCGAGAATTCCTTCAGATTTTTTGCAATCGCTTCACCTATTCCGCGTTCTTCGGCGGATGTCCCGCAGAAAGCACCCTGTGTGTCAATAAATGTTATTATCGGTCTGCCGAATTTTTCAGCTTCCTTTGCAAGCCTTAATGCCTTCCTGTAGCCTTCCGGATGAGCCTGACCGAAATTTCTTTTTATATTCTCTTTAAGATTTCTGCCCCGCTGCTGGCCAATAAAGGTTACAGGAATATCACCCATAACAGCTATCCCGCCTATCATGGCCGGATCATCAGATACTCCCCTGTCTCCATGCAGTTCGATATACTGATCAAAGATTCTGTCGGCGTAATCGAGTGTCGTGGGACGTTCCGGATGTCGGGCAAGTGTTACCCGTGTCCATACATCAGTGTTTGACTTGTTAACCTGACCGAGTTTCTGTTCAAGTCTGATAATATCATCAGAAATATTTATATTTTCCTTTGCAGCATGCAGCTGCAGTTCCCTTAGTCTTTTGCGCAATACCTTGTCTTTTCTTACATTCTTATTCATTATTTTCTCCTGCGCCCGCTATGCGTATCAATCAGAAAAGCAAGAGTACGCTTAAGTTCTTTTCTTTTTATTATCATATCCACAAAACCTTTCTCTTGCTGGAATTCAGATCTCTGAAATCCCGGTGGAAGTTTGTGCTTTATAGTACCTTCAATTACCCTTGGTCCGGCAAATCCTATGAGTGCACCGGGTTCGGCAATTATTACATTACCAAGCATTGCATAGGAAGCAGTAACACCTCCCGTGGTCGGATCTGTCAGAACTACAAAAAGAGGCTGCCCTGTTTCGTCAAGTTTTGCTGCAGCTGCAGAAGTTTTCGCCATCTGCATAAGCGAATATATTCCTTCCTGCATTCTGGCCCCGCCGGAGCAGATAAACAGAATTACAGGCAGTTTGAGTTTTACACCCAGATTTATCGCTCTGGTAACTTTTTCACCAACAACGGATCCCATGCTTCCTCCCATAAACTGAAAAGACATTATTCCGAGAACAGCATTTCTGCCGAAAATTGAACATGTACCGGTAATAACCGCTTCATTAAGTCCGCTCTTTTTCTGGCTTTCTTCGAGTTTCTGATCGTATCCCGGGAAATCCAGCGGGTTAACACTTTTTATTCCTTTTGAGAACTCAAAAAAATCACCATTGTCTGCAATTAAGAGAATTCTTTCTGAAGGGGTCATGCGGAAATGATGGTCACAGCTTGGACAAACCATGAGTGTATCTTCAAGTTCGCCCTCCGATATTGAATAATGACAAATCGGACATTCGTGTTTTTCAAGCACAAAATTTCTTTCGTTTA
>CAZKOK010000255.1:0-6204 GCA_964554355.1 uncultured Spirochaetia bacterium
GTAATCACGAGCATAATGATGAATTATATCGGCATGCATCTGGCAAACATCCTTGTTGTCCACACGGTATTCGATAAACTGAGAAACCAATCGATGACCGTTGCAAAAGGCGCTTTTATACCGGCGATGGGTATGGACAAACTGTTTAAAGGATCAAGTCTGCATGCAGGCTTCTTAATCGCAATTCTTTGCGCTGCAATTATTTACATCATTCTGAAACGCACTGTTTTCGGATATGAACTTGTTGCCTGCGGACATAACATGGAAGCCAGCCGCTATGCCGGAATCAACGCCAAAAAGAATGTTATTCTGTCCATGACAATAGCCGGGGCACTTTCCGGAATAGCCGGAAGCCTGATTTTCCTTGCAGATACCGGAAAACACATTGAAGTTCTTGATGTTCTTGCCAATGAAGGATTCATGGGAATTCCGGTAGCCCTTCTCGGACTGTCCAATCCGATAGGGATTATTCTGTCTGCATTATTCATCGGATATATTACGCTTGGCGGCTTCTATATGCAGCTCTATGATTTTGTGCCGGAAATAATAGATATCATAATCGCATCAATTATCTATTTCAGCGCATTCGCATTGATAGTAAGAAGGTTCGTTGAATATATGAAAAAACGGATGGACCAGAAACTCACCAGTTCTCCCGGGAAAGAGGTGTAGCATATGAACAGCCTGTTATTTCTGGTTCAACAGACAATGTTTTTCTCAATACCGCTTCTTGTGGTTGCTTTGGGCGGCATGTTCTCCGAAAGAAGCGGGGTTGTCAATATTGCCCTTGAAGGCATTATGATTATGGGCGCATTTGTCAGCATTTTTACAATCAATGCCCTTCAGGATTCAATACAGGGACAGGCCCTGCTGCTGATAGCAATTCTTGCCGCCGCCGGGTCCGGAATGCTGTTTTCACTTCTTCATGGATATGCTTCTGTCAACATGCGTGGCGATCAGATAATCAGCGGTACGGCCCTGAATATGTTTGCTCCCGCTTTTGCAACTTTTATTGCCCGAACCATTCAGGGTGTAAAGGAGATTTCTTTTAACAATACATTCAGAATTGAAAGTGTTCCCCTGCTTTCAAAAATCCCTCTGATTGGTCCCATGTTTTTCAAAAACACCTATATTACAACATTTTTAGGGATAGCGATCCTGATAGCTTCGTGGTTTGTGCTTTATAAAACAAGGTTCGGATTGCGGCTGCGCTCATGCGGTGAACATCCGCAGGCGGCCGATTCGGTAGGGATAAATGTATCCAGGATGCGTTATGCCGGTGTCCTGATTTCCGGTGCCCTTGCCGGCCTTGGAGGACTTATATTTGTAGTTCCGACATCAACAAGTTTCAATGCAACCGTATCAGGTTACGGCTTTCTGGCCCTCGCGGTACTGATATTCGGACAATGGAACCCGAAAAGAATATTTTTTGCAGCCTTCTTTTTCGGTCTGATGAAGACAATCTCTGCCGCCTATTCCGGAATACCTCTTCTCAAGGATCTCAGCATACCAAAGGATATTTATAAAATGGTCCCGTATATTGCAACATTGACAGTCCTGGCATTATCATCAAGAAAATCCCAGGCACCGAAAGCAGCAGGCATCCCGTATGATAAAGGAAAAAGGTAATCTGCAAATGTCCGAATATCAAAGCACCCTGGAATTTCTTTCCGCCAAAAATCTTCACAAGTCACAGACCGGACTGATTCTGGGTTCGGGACTGGGCATTCTGGCTGATTCATTTGAAAATCCCGTCTCTGTCCCCTATTCCGCTATTCCCGGATTCCCTGTATCAACTGTGGAAGGACATAAAGGGCAGCTTGTTTCCGGGATTCTTGATGGAATTCCTGTTCTGGCCATGCAGGGTCGTTTCCATTTTTATGAAGGCTACACAATGTCAGACATTATTTTTCCGGTCAGAGTCATGAAACTACTCGGCATTGATACACTTATAGTAACAAACGCCGCCGGCGGCGTAAACAAATCCTTCAGCCCCGGAGATCTGATGATTATCACAGATCACATCAAGCTTGTTGCCGACAGTCCCTTAAGAGGGAAAAATGATGACCGTTTCGGTCCGCGTTTCAACGATATGTCCCGTCCCTATTCTCCCATACTGACAGCAAAAGCCGAAAAAGCCGCTTTAGAACTCGGCCTGAGCGTGCAGAAGGGCACCTACATGTTCATGTCCGGACCGAGTTATGAAACACCTGCCGAAATCCGCGCAGCCAGGATACTTGGAGCGGATGCCGTCGGAATGAGCACTGTCCCCGAGGTTATTGCCGCATCTCACTGCGGGATGAAAGTCCTGGGCATATCCTGCATAACAAATATGGCATCGGGAATCCTTGACAAGCCCTTGAATCATGAAGAAGTCATAGCGACTGCCGCAAGGGTGCATGATGATTTTATTGCCCTTTTAAAAAAAACAATCATAAAAATCAGCTGAAATACTGAATGTTATCCTTTCATTTTTGAACCACAGAGAGCACAGAGTTTTTATTGGAATCTGAATCGTCTTCCGTGGTTTCATATTTCTATTGGATTTTTTTTAGGGTTGTATAAACCAAAATAATTATAGATTTACATTAAATTGATATTTGATGGCAATCAGATGAATATGAATTACCAAAATTTCTCTGTGTTTTCTGTGCCCTCTGTGGTTCAATATCAAAGTTTTTTTTCGGCTTAACCTTTATTTACTTAAAATTTGTTGTATATTTATGAAATTTTGACGAGAAAAGACCCGAATTTATACTGCAGTGCTTGTCATTTAATGTGCTAAAGAGTAATATTTTTCATCAGGTTAATATATGATTGAGCATTTGGATGTAGAAATGCGGCACAATATTCAGGACTTAACTTTTAAATCGATTATAGCCGAACGGCTGACCCGGTTCATTAACCTGTCCAACCTGCTGATCGCTGCTCCCGAAGACGGAATACTTTCACGGAATTTTCTCGGTGCATATCACATGGAATCGGTTAAGGTTGAAGAATTTCTGGATATGCACGGGGCAAAAAACAATAAATCATGGTATCCGTTCCGGGAATGTGCTGCTGCTGCAAAAATGTTTTCGAACGTTCTGTATATTCTTGTTTACCGCTCGGGTTCCGCCCATTCTTCAAATTTCAGGGAAATATACGAAGAATACCATAATGAAACCCTGCGCATATCAGAAGTTTTCCGGAACGCATTAAATACCATCGCCGGTAAACTCTGCACGCTTGCCGAAGTTTTTGAAATCAATAACCTGAATGATTATAAAATTAACGTTCTGAGTGAGAATATTGATCAGTTTCAGCTTGAACAGAACCGGGAACTGAAGAATGCAGACGATCCTGAGAAAATTGTTGTGCAGCTGGCATCCCAGTTCCTTAATTACGGCAACAGTGACCTTGTTTTACAGATACAGAACCTTGAGACTGTCAGGGATTTACCATCACTCGTTCCATGCATTATAAGCGAAGAAAAACTCAGGTCGCTTGAGAGTAAATTCCACAGCCTTCAGTCCCAGTATGATACCTATATTTCCGATACAAATCTTGAAAATCTTGATACAAACCTGCCTGCATTAAGGTCATATATAACCCTTATCTATCAGATTCTTGATGTGGCAACGAATATCAGCCATTATTATGAAAGACATCAGAAGAATACATCAGCTTCAAATGATTATATACCTTCTGAAGCAAGTCTGGAAATTCTTATAAAATACTGCATGAAATACATCAAAAAGTTTACCGAAGCTGCCAGACAGCTCTGCCAGGAAATGATAAAAGCATATGCCGAGCAGGGTGAAATTTCAGTAGCAATTCCGCCCTACAGAGGATTTCATGTCAGGCCTTCAACACTGATAGCCAAAATTGTTCATCATTACGGAAGCGAAATCGGGCTTTATCTTAATTCCAATCATTATGATGCATCAAATCCCCTTGAGCTTTTCAGGGCAAACGAAGAAATTAATGCTGTTAAACGGAAAATGCTTCTTGAATTCATATCAAGTATAGTTTCCTCAAGCCAGGAAAAATGTATTGATGCGGACAGCTTCAGCCACAATCTGAACAGACTAATCCTCCGCTTGATGGAAGAAAAGAAAATAGTTCTGTATGACAATGAATTCTCCTCCAGAAATATTAATATCATCGAAGGCGAATCTTTCTGTGAATATGCAAAAAGGGGAATAGCCAAACTTCTTGCTTTGGGTTCGATAGACATACAGATAGAAATGAATGCCGTTTTCAAAGGTGATAAACGTGTACTGAAAGATATCAGGATTCTTGCAGAAACAGGATATGGTGAAGACCTTCACGGTAATAACATCATGCTTCCGCCCAGTCTTTCATATTTAAGAAGATAATCATGGGAATTCTTTATATCTGCGCTACGCCGATCGGAAATCTCGGCGATATAACATACCGTGCAGTCGAAACCCTGAAAAAAATCAGGTATATAGCCTGCGAGGATACACGTCATTCAGCAATACTGCTTAACCATTACGGCATTTCGGCAAAACTGATCAGCTGCAGGGCCCGGAATGAGGAAAAAGCCACAGAAAAAATCATTGAAATTCTTGAAAATAATGATGCGGCATTTATGAGTGACGCCGGGACACCCGGAATCAGCGACCCGGGTCAGCGGCTTGTGAAAGCAGCAAGGGAAAAAGGTTTTCCGGTGGTTCCCCTTCCAGGTGCCTCGGCATTTTCAACGCTGTTAAGCGTCAGCGGCCTGACGGGAAAAACCGTAACTTTTGAAGGATTTTTAAGCATTAAGCCGGGAAAAAGAAAAAAACGGCTTTCCGGGCTTTTATCAAGGGAAGAACACTTCCTTTTTTATGAATCTCCATACAGAATTCTTAAGGTTATTGCAGAATTAGCCGATTTAAAACCTGACTGCAGGATAATAATCGGGCGTGAAATGACAAAAATGTACGAAGAGTTCATTTCAGATACAGCAGAAAATGTTTTGCAGTTGCTTGAAAATCGTGATATATTAAAAGGGGAGTTTGCCGTTATTGTATCCGGCAGGCCCTGAAAAGAGGTTATTGACCATACTGCTGAAAGTCAGTTATTATTATGCTTGGTTTAAACCTGAAAAACTGATTTTTTTAACAACTGGCAAAAAAAAGGTTAAATAACCATAATAAAGTTGTCGATATATTTAATGTAAGGTGGGTTTTGATATGACTATTGACAAACTTGGTCCAATCGATCCTGTTTCCAAGTTTAATAAAACAAACAAGGCAAACAAGACGGACAAGACAGCTAAATCCGACTCGGTAAATATTTCTGCTGATGCAAAGAATATGAGTGAAGTTTTCAAGGCTATTGAAGAAGTAAAACTTTCTCCTGACATCAGGCTTGAGAAAATTGAAGAGATCAAAAAGAAACTTCAGGACCCCAATTATATAAATCAGAAGGTTTTGGAATCGGTTGCTGACAGCATAATGGATTCTTTCGGAATATAATACAGAAGAAAATATGATCAGAGGTAGAGAATGCAATGCATGTCTCTACCTTTTTTTTTAACAAGGCAGGGGGCAGGTAATGTACAGTCAATATAGTCCATCCCGTATAATTCTGGGAGAAAATGCAGTAAACTCTCTTCCGGATCTTTTAAAACCTGTCGGGAAAAGAGGCATCATTGTTGCCGACCCGATGATCTCAAAATCACGTCTGATTAAAGACATCACGGAAAATCTGAAAAAAGAAAATATTCAGACAATCATTTTTGACGAATCCGCAGGAAAACTGAATACCCTTACTGTTGATACTCTTGTCTCATTATGTCTGGCCAGCCGGGCCGAGTTTGTAACCGGAATCGGCGGCATTCAGACTCTGACAATTGCTAAAACAGCTGCAGGATTCTGCGGTTCCGAAGGAATATTCTCTGACAAGATGTATAATCTGGAAGAAAACAGCAAAAAACTGCCCTATATCGAAATACCCGGAGCAATCAGAAACCCGCAGCTGCTTACACCCGGCGCCTGGATTTCGGATAAAAACACAAGAATTCCGCAGTTAATTTCTGTTCCCGGTAATTATCCTGCTGCTGTAATTCTTGATCCAATCCTTGTTGAATCACTTTCAGATACATTTTTCTATTCCGCCCTTATGGATATGTTTCTTCTATCCATTGAAGGCTATGTTTCACCAATGTCCAACTTTTTCTGTGATTCGCTTTTCCTGAAAACCACGGCCCTT